>JAUXBV010000329.1 GCA_030619215.1 Fibrobacterota bacterium
GACCGCTTGGCCTCCGACTTTTTCTTTCAATTCTTTGGTAAGTTTTTCTATCTGATTAAATTTAGATCGCAGCCCGTCTGAAAGTTTGTTACAGCTGTCACTCAGCTCATTCATCTCCTCTTTTTCACGGAAACTTAATTGCGCACTCATATGCCCCTGGTTTAATAATTTTGCCCACTGCTCGAGTTTAAAAACGGGCACAGCATATTTCCTTGACGCATATAACCCGATAAATATTGCAATCACGATGTTTATTATACCGCTTATGATAAGGCTCGGTAATATCAAGGAAGTAATTTTTTCCCTGTCGCTTATGGATGCGCCGGTTTGATCATCATCGCCGGCCGATTCAACTGTTTCGAAAGTTACTTGATAAATAACAGTGCTTTTATACTTTACCAGATATGTTAAAAGAAGAGTTGCAACAGACACAATAGTTGCAATTAAGACCGCAACGACGATTTTTTTAATAAGCCGTATTTGAAGTTCTTTTTTAATAAAGAAATTCGAGATAGGTTTTCTGGTATGTTCTTCCTGCATGATTGTTTATTTCTTTGAAAATGCTTTTAACAGTAATTTTATCTTCAGTTCAAAAAATAGTATCTGATAAGGCCATTTAAAAGAAAATATACATTTTACGTATTGTGCGGGTGATAATGGTATATATAGTTTATAACGTTGAGAAAAAAATATTGCGGTCATATAAAATATAGGTTTAAATATCGCGCACGGAAAATATTTTATGATTCGGTATTAATTACGGTTTTTGTTTATGCAATTTATCAGCCTTTCGCATATTCGATTATGTAAATAACCAGCTAAATAAAGTAAGGATAATAGAAATGTTAAAAAAACTGTCAGTAATGGTAACTGGTGTATTGATCTCGTTTTGTGTTTTACATGCTCAACTTGCATTCGATACGCTTTTATTTAAAATACCGCTCATTGATGATACAACATGCAAGAGCCTCTTCAGAAGCCACGGTGAAGGGCGAATTCGCAAGGCTCTTTCCGGCCCGATTATAATGAAAAGCAAAACTCTGCTTTTTTATTCTGAATACGGCTATATCCTTTATGATCGCCGTGGTGCTATTGTGGATTCGCATTCAGTATTTCAAAGAAACCGAGAATTGTCAAAAGAGAATCCGCAGAGGATGACATTAGCATTTCCTTCGAACAATTCAACCATCCTTTATTATCAAAAGCTTAAAAAAGGTGACTATCCTATCACAATCTTCGAGAAAAAACTTTATAAGAAACGACTGAGACAGCTCAAGGAAAAGGAGTATAAATACTACCTGGAAGTCGGCAATGGCCATATCTTTAATCTCGCACATAACAGCATTACCGATGATATGGCATACACCTGTTTTGCCTTACCCCAGCTTATTGGTTTTACAACCTTGGAAACCGGAAATAAATGGTGGTCGGTTGATAAATTTTATACCTTTTCATCCCCCATTATCAATGAGAAAGATGGAAAATTCCGTTCCTTTTTTCCGGGAATCAGGCCGAGAAATACAAGGGATAAGCAACAGCTTGTCACCCCGATTAAGGTGTTTAAGTGGGATAAGAACTGGTATTATACGGGAGTCCATGCGAATATTGGCACTGCTGACGATAAATATAACCAAACGTTTTATATCTGTGATCCCGCTGGAAATATTCTTTATTCGGATGACCTTTTAAAAATGACCAATCGTGATGCAATCATCGGTGAAGATGAAGATACCTATTATACCGTTAAAAAGACTGAACGTTTTGTTTTTCAGCCGACAGTTGACAGTAAGGGAAACCTCCACTATGGAATAATAGATTACGTGAAAGGTAATATTGAAGTACGGAAAAGAGGTTATTACCGGTTTAAGGCATTTAAAACAGGGCCCAACCTGGCGCACTACATTGACGTTGAAAAAGGTATTACCTATGAGCCGGTTTCAATGCCATGTAATATGAAACAGCCCGGCGGAAAGACGATTCCGGATGTTACTTTGGTAGGTAAAAAAGGCGTACGTATTAAAGCAAAGGCCAAGCATCTTGCCAAGGAAGAATATATTGCCAGGATATCCCGGGTGATATACCGTGATATCAATAAAAAACTGGCGAGAGGCCGCAGCTCTTTGCCTGAAAAGGTACGGTCAATAAAAGACTCCCTGTCTGGATTGTCAACAATGAGCTGCCCGTATACAATTTCCCTCAGCGGGCCAAAGGGAATGATACGGTCATTTAATTATCCGCCGGGAGAAAAGGTGTTATGCGCACGGGTTCTTGCCGTGAGAAAGAATAATGAAGTGTTTGTCAGGGTTGACTGTGAGACATTTGCCGAGACGCTGATCTTTAAGACAGACGGAGAGTTTGTCAATAGGATTGTTTTTAACAAGCAAAATTATAAGAAAAGAAAAGATGTTATCGTTGCGACGGACACAAGCCCGGTCATTGAGCTTGATTATGAGTCTGATAAGGATAATGGAAAGTTCTTCAAGTGGAAGAAAGTAGTAAGTAAATAGGGCTTTAATAATTTTCTTAATTGTTATTTGTGTTCTTTATCTCTTCCTGGTTTATATTTGTAATTTCAATTGTATTATCCGGATCAATCATCCCCTCTATTATGAACAGAAAGATAAAAGATACGATTATAGACTCGCTGGTCAACGGATTGAATCCGCCCCAAAAAAAGGCCGTAACAATGCCCATTGGCAGGCATTGCCTGATATTAGCAGGTGCGGGATGCGGGAAAACAGCAGTCCTTACCCGGCGGATTGCGTTTTGCGCTCATACCCACTGCGAGCAAAACCGGATACTTGCACTTACTTTTACCCGTAAAGCTGCGGAAGAGATGAAGAGCCGCCTCATAAAGCTTTCCGGAATTAATACTAACACTGTTTTACCGGTTGTAACCACGTTTCACGGTTATGGACTGAAGATTTTGCGTGAAACGGTAAATGGTATCCGAAATACCGAAAGACTGGGGTATAAGGCTGAGCCACAATTGATAACAGGAGATGAGCGCCTTTCGATATTAGCGGACGTCTCAACCATTGAACAGCGGAAAACTCTCGGCGTGAATATAAAGGCGCTTGATGACTTAATTGCACGGCGCGCAGTAAATCCGCATAAGGTAAATCAGTTGCCTGAGGTATCACAAAGGATTTTGGAGGAAGTAGCAGAGAATCTGTCCAGGATGAAAATTGAAAAGAATTTCTGGGAATTTTCAGACATGATACTAAAGGTTTTAACCCTGTTATCGCAATACCCGGACATAGTAAGCCATTATGCAAAGAAATTTTCCTGTATCCTCGTTGACGAGTTCCAGGACACCAATCCTTTACAAATCAACATGCTGAGCAGCCTGCTCTCATCTGAAAACAACCTGTTTGCAGTAGGGGATGACGATCAGGCGATTTATGGGTTCAGAGGCGCGGATATCGGCCCGATAATGCACTTCCAGGATCATTTCCCCGGCGCGGAAATCGTTAAGCTGGAAACAAACTACAGGAGCACCCCATCGATACTTAATGCTGCAAACAGGATTTTTTCAGATAAACCGCCACAGTACCGGAAAATATTAAAGTCAGGCAAGTTCGGGAGGAGCAAAGAAGACCATGGACAAAAGCCGAAAAAATATAGCTTTGTGAACCATTCTGAGATGGCTGAATGGATTATTAAAACAGGAAAGCTGATTGAAAAAGAGGAAGCAATCCCATTTCCCGACATGGCAGCTCTTTTCAGAGTTAATGAAACGCTGGATTATACAAAAAGTGAGATTGTAAGAAAGCTGGGTACCGATACTACACTGCCGGCGTTTTTAACAGTACACGGTAGTAAAGGGCTTGAATTCCCGGTGGTTTTTCTCTGCGACCTTGAAGAGAGCGTCTTTCCGAGTTATAGACTTCGAAGATCGCACCGTATAAGGACATGGGGCGATTTGTTAAAAAAAATATTTACAAAGAAGAAACCGGATGATATAGAGTGTGATTTTGATGAAGAGAAACGGCTTTTCTATGTTGGCGTGACAAGGGCTGAGAAAATTCTGTTTTTACTCAGTGTAAAGGAAATGAAAATGCATGGGAGAAAAGTTTTTTTAAGGCCAAGCCGGTTTTTGAGGCTTCTTTAAACCCGTTTTATATTATAACTATTAATTATGCCTGTTGATTTATAATTAAATCATTAGGTATTTTGGTTACGTTTTAATAGTTATAAAGTATCATCATTATTTAAAGGAATGTTGTCCTATGACTATAAAACCTCTAACATACGCAGACGCGGGCGTCAGCCTTTCAGCCTGGGCTGAAACAAAAAAGAGAATCGGGACATTGGTTAAATCAACATACAACGATAATGTTGTAGGTAAATTCGGGCAGTTTGGCGGCCTTTATGATGTGTCGTTTATTAAGGAATATGAGAAGCCTATTTTGGTTTCATCGGTTGATGGAATAGGGACAAAGTTAAAAATTGCCTATGCAACGGGGATACATGACACCGTTGGTGAGGACATTGTCAACCACTGTGTGGATGATATCCTGGTTATGGGCGCAAAACCGCTGTTTCTTCTTGACTATGTAGGAACAGGGGCGCTTTCCCCGGATGTTATGGAACAATTTGTTACCGGCCTGACACGGGCATGTAGGAACGCGGGTATAGTATTGATAGGCGGGGAAACCGCTGAGATGCCCGGAATATACAATGAGGGCGAGTATGATGTTGCCTGCACCGTGGTCGGTATTGTTGACGAGGATGAAATAATTGACGGAAGTACCATTAATGTTGGAGATGCAATTATAGGGCTTCGCTCGAATGGATTGCACACCAATGGTTATAGCCTTGCACGAAAGATTGTTACCGAGGTTGCAGGGAAAGAATACGGCGATATTTTTGAACCTACAGGCAGGAAATTTGGGGTGGAGCTTTTAAGACCTCATCGTGCATATACCCCGTTATATAAATTGATAAAGAAAGACGTGATAAAGGGATGTGCCCATATAACAGGCGGTGGCTTTCAGGAGAATGTTGACAGAA
>JAUXBV010000442.1 GCA_030619215.1 Fibrobacterota bacterium
ATTTTAATGGTAAGTCATATAATTAGTTTCATAGAGCGACTTCAGTGTCCAATATTGTTTCTGAATAAAGGTACGACTACCTTTTATGAGAGTATAGACAGGTTCCGTACGGCAGGGGAAGCATTTGAATTTGTATCATCCATAGATGGAGTTGTATGAGTACAAAAACGGTCAAGGCGGTAAAACCGGGCGATCCTTTTTATTATAAGCACAGAAATATTTTTGTCGGTATTTTTGTGTCTATTCCTATACTTGTGATTCCCGCTCTTTTAATATTCATGTTGCTCAAGTCAGAGATTTTTGGAAATTGGATTGGGATTTATTTACAGTGTGAGACTGGGACGGGGCTCATAAAAAAAACACCAGTCAATGTTTTAGGTAAAGAGGTTGGCCATGTAAAATCAGTTAAATTAAATGAAGGCGGATACGTTGATGTGGTATTAAAGGTAAAACAACATTACAGCCATTTCATACATAAAGACAGCAAAGCAACTATTAAACAGAAAAATTTTGTTTTTGGCGACTGGGAAATAGATTTGACTATGGGTAATAAATCATCTCCACAGATAAAAGATGGCGACACTCTTGAAGTCGATTATCCGGTTCGTCTTGACAGGCTGATTGCGCAGCTTATGGAGATGATGACGCCTCTGGAAGACATTTTTCAGAGTATAGCTAGCGGCGAGGGTATTTTAAAGCATATTCTTGGAAGTGATACTTTGATGCCAAAGACGACCGAAATATTCAATAAAGTTAACAGATTGTTTGGGGAAGTTGAATTTACAATAGATAAAGCAAATATAATGATTGAAAAGTTGACCGATTTCAGCGAACATGGCAATGCAACCATTGAATCTATAATGTCGCTTTTCGGGAATGTTGAAGGTCTTATTGGTAAGATTGATGCTGTTGTAGTAAACATCGATTCTCTAATAGCAGGCTTTGGCTCTCTTCCGGAAGATGCCAATACTATTTTGAATTTATTGCAGAAGGATTTACAACAGGCGGAGGTGCTGCTGAAAGGAATTGAGAATCACTGGTTGCTTCGCAGAACTATCAGAAAACAGAAGAAGCTGCAGGAAAAAGAGGAAGAGAAAAAAGAATAGAAACGTTAATTAGTCGTTACTACTCAGGTATAGCTTCAAATAATGTCATTGCGAGCGAAGCGAAGCAATCTTCTATATCTGAAAAGATGAGATTGCTTCGCTTCGCTCGCAATGACACAGAGAAAGTTACACCACCTGAGTAGTAACAATTAGTCTACAATTTGTCAAGCATTTCCTTAATTAAGCGTCGTAAAGATTTGGAACTCTCCCAGAAGAACAGGCCGACGGGGGCTTTTGGTCCTATTTCATAATACTTATCATTGAGCACTACTATTTTTTCAACTTTTGAGCCTTTTGGTTTTAACTCATTGATAATAATTTTCGCTTCAACTTTTATCTGATTTTGTTCTCTTTCATCATGGGTATAATTTGATACCTGGCATTGAATATTGAATGCAATATCAGGTTTTATGCCTCCTCCGGCACGCTGTAAGAAACACGAATCAGTTAAGAATTTATGCATTGTATTTATATCCGAAAAGACGGGTGGTATTTCCATCTGATTGACAGAAGTGGCTTTATATTCGAGTGAATACACAGGTTTGATAATGTTAAATATGAGTGTTTGATCATTATTTTCCGTTAATTTCAGTCCAAAGAATTTTGCTTTAAAGAAAAGGGCTGGGTCAATGACAGATGCAAGGTTCGGTTGTATATAAAGAAAAGCGCCGTGAGCAACAAAGGGGATTTTCATATTTGAAAGTGAAGCAATGCCCTCAGAATTGGTTTTAACTCTCATGACCTCTTTACCATCAGGGCGAAAAGCAATAAGGGAAAAATTTGGCAGCGGAATAGTATCAATTTTTACGGTTAACGAAATGTCGCTCTGGGGTGGATTTGGCGGTTTACCGGTTATTATGGGGTTGGTGAACGAGATGTCCAATCTGTTAATTATTGTCTGAAGTATGGCTTGTGCACTTTTTGTCAATTTTCTGTCCGGAGGAACCCCTGGAATAGTTATCGGACTGCCAATATGAGCCATGGAGTAAAAAAGAGATTTTATTGCCGCATCAAAAACGGCAATATCATTATTACTTCTTTGAGCTGCGGAAGCCTGATTCCAGAAGTGCAGAGCTTTGGAATCAAAGAATGCATTATGTGCTGCGATAATTGAATCCAGAACAGCACTGGGTACTGTAAATTCAGTTATCAGCTTGCGTCCTTCAACATACGACTTTCCTTTAACGTTTTGTTTGCATGAAGCAATGAACCTATCCAGAAAATATTTTGATACAGGATTCTTTGGATGTAGGCAGTTATCAAAAAATTCGTTGATCCAGAAGGTGAGGTAACCAGACAAGCTGTCGAATGCCAATTCTTGCTGTGTTTCTTTAATTTCCGGGGTGACCGGTGTGTTAAGTTCAACTGTCGAGACGCCGGATATCTTTTCTGCGTTTGAAGAAAAAAGATATATGAAAATAAAAAAAGCGGTAATTATAATTTTGCCTGATATTTTTTTTGTCATATATATCCTTTTTATATAATCGTTACATTTGGAATAGTAAGTAGTAAGGGTATAATATAATAAAACGCGCTTAACGGATAGAGAGTTATATTTGATTTAATACCATATCAGCGAGTCCGCGTGCCTGCTGTTCTGTTTTAGCTTCAGCGTAACATCTCAGAATGGGCTCTGTATTTGACGGGCGCAAGTGGACCCATCCATAGCCGCGGATAATTTTTAGCCCGTCCTGTGTATCCAATGTTTCATCTGAAAAATATTCAATAAGGTTAGTAATAACATCGGATGCATTCTTTTCACCGAGTGATATTTTTTCTTTAATAATAGGATATGCAGGCCACTGAGACGTCAGCTCAAAGAGGCGTTTTCCCGTCTTGGCCATTAACTCCAAAATAAGCGCCATACCAACCAGTCCATCCCGTGCAGTTGACACTTTTGGATAGATCACGCCGCCATTCCCTTCACCGCCGATAATAGTGCCATGCTGTTTCATTCCTTCAACAACGTTTGCTTCCCCAATCCTGGTCCTTATTACTGATACGCCGTGTTTCCGGGCGATTTCGTCAATCAGCATTGTTGTTGAAAGATTTATTACCACATTTGATTTCTCCTTTTGAAGGATGTTCTCAAGTGCCAAGGCAAGTGTCCTCTCCTCCGAAATGGATTCACCATGTTCTCCCATCAGGGCAAGGCGGTCAGCATCAGGATCAAAAACGAACCCTCCCCAGAATCCTTTATCAGATTTAAGGAGATGAGCCAGGTCATCAAGATGTTCAGGTCGGGGCTCAGGGTTATGTACAAAGTCACCATCAAGCTTATTGTGAACACCTTTCCACGCAACAGACAACGCATCACAGAGTTCTGGGAATATTACTCCTGCAGCTCCGTTGATGGAATCTACCGCAATTTTGATGTTCCCGTTTTTTATTACCTCGGTGTCAACTGCGCATACAATAGCTTCTATATGTGGCTTAACTGCATCCAGTTTCTTTTCCGGTTCATCAGAGCTTTTAGCTATCTCTTTTTCAGAAGGGAATTCACCTTTATAAAACTGCCGGTAAATTTCTTCACATTCACTTCCGGAGTATAGACGCCCGGTTGCGTGAACCATTTTATACCCGTTGTAGGGCAGGGGATTATGACTTGCGGTAATAATAATACCGCCCGATGCTTTAAAATGTTTGGTTGCAAAACATATCGTAGGCGTCGGAGCTATTCCAAGGTCAACGGGTATACCGCCGGCACAACGAATACCCCGAAATGCTGCTTTTGCAAGCATTTCACCGGAAGGCCTTGTGTCGCGTCCCACAAGGATTTTGCCTCCTCCAACATGTTTTGTCTGTAAA
>JAUXBV010000345.1 GCA_030619215.1 Fibrobacterota bacterium
ATTCACCGCCTATTCGTGGAATGATTAATACAGTAAGACATCTGGTAGAAGTAGAAGATGTCAGTGGAGAATAACATGCTTAAATTAAATGACTTAAAACCAACTGAAGGTTCCAGAAGAAGTACAAAGAGAATCGGCAGAGGCTCCGGCAGCGGTTGGGGGACTACCAGCGGACGGGGTAATAACGGACAGAAGGCCCGCAGAGGTTATAATAAAAAACTCTACTTTGAGGGCGGTCAGACACCGATAACCAGAAGGCTGCCGAAAAGGGGATTTAATAATACCAGATTTAAGGCTAATTATCAGATTGTAAATGTTGGCGATATTCAGAAGATAGATTCGGATGTAAAGGAAATTGATGCACAGTGGTTACATGAGAAAGGCCTTGTACATTCAAAAGAAAAACCAATAAAGGTTTTGGGAAACGGTGATATATCAAAAGTGATAGAAATAAAAGCAAATGCTTTTTCTCAAACTGCACGCGAGAAAATTGAAAAAGTTAAAGGCAAAGCTGAGGTAGTTAAAAGTGCTTGAAACATTTGCGAATGTATTTAAGATACCTGAATTAAGAAAAAAAATCGGTTTTACCATTTTAATGGTTTTTATTTACCGGGTAGGCGGCCATATCCCTACACCTGGTATTTATCCTGACAGGTTGCATGAGTTTTTTCTACAATCGCAAAATTACCTGTTTGGATTATTTGATATGTTTGTTGGCGGTTCATTTAAAAAGGCCACTATTTTTGCTCTGGGGATTATGCCCTATATCAGCTCTTCCATTATCATCCAGCTATTTGGTACGGTTTTTCCCTATTTCCATAAGCTTCAGAGGGAAGGGGCTGAAGGCAGGAAGAAATTAACTCAACTGACGCGCTATGGCACGGTAATTTTAGCCCTGGTTCAATCCATAGCAGTGAGTGTGTTCCTGCAGAGTATAAGAACCCAGGATGGCCTGCCAGTGGTGATGGAATCATTAATCGGGTGGAAATTTTCAACGATAACCGCTATCAGTCTTGTTACGGGCACCATTTTCATCATGTGGTTAGGTGAACAGATAACCAATAGAGGTATTGGAAACGGTATATCACTGATAATATTCATTGGAATAGTGGCACAGTTGCCGGTTGCTGTTCTTGCGGAAATCCAGCAGCTTCAAGCCGGAACAAGGCATCCTTTTGTAGAGCTTTTAGTTGTCGGAATTGTCATTGCAATGACTGCGTTTATTGTTTTAATGTATCAGGCAACGAGACGGATTCCAATACAGACACCTAAAAAAGTGGTTGGTACCAAGATGTATGCAGGCCAAAGCACTGTTTTGCCTTTGCGTATCAATATGGCAGGAGTTATACCGATTATTTTTGCATCATCGCTAATGATGATGCCGAGTTTGGTAGCCGGTTTTTTTAAGGATTCGTCAATAATGGATGACATCGGTAACTTTTTTCGTCCGGGAAACCCTGTGTATTCAATCCTCTTCGGACTGGTAATTATCTTTTTCACCTATTTTTATACGGCGATTATTTTTAATCCGGTTGACATTGCAGATAATTTAAAGCGTTCGGGAGGATTTATTCCGGGAATTCGGCCGGGTAAGAAGACTGCGGAATTTTTAGATAATGTACTAACAAGGATTACACTCCCCGGTTCGATATTCCTGGCATTCATAGCAATTGTACCGTTTCTTTTAATAAATTCATTAAAAGTTTCATTTTTCTTTGGAGGAACAAGCGTTCTAATTGTCGTGGGCGTTGCACTTGACACGCTGCAACAGGTGGAATCGTATCTCCAGACGAGAAATTATGATGGATTTATGAAGCGGGGAAGTTTACGCGGAAGGCGCTCATAGATAATGAAAGGGGACAAGTAGTTTATGGCTAAGCAGGAGTCTATTCAGGTTGAAGGTACAGTCCTGGAGACTCTTCCCAATGCATCGTTCAAGGTGAAATTGGAAAACGACCATGAAATACTTGCGCATATATCGGGAAAAATGAGAATGCACTATATAAGAATATTACCGGGTGATAAAGTGCTTCTGGAGTTGTCCCCGTACGATCTGAACAGAGGTAGAATAGTATACCGATACAAATAGAGGAGAAATTGGTTTTGAAGGTACGTGCATCAGTAAAAAAAATATGTATTGGGTGCAAAATTATAAAACGTAAAGGCACCGTCCGGGTGATTTGCAAAAGGAGCCCCAAACATAAACAGCGTCAGGGATAGGTACAGCTTTTAATAATTGAAGGGAGTTGATGTGGCTCGAGTTGCCGGAGTTGAAATACCAAATAATAAAAGAAGCGAAATAGCGCTTACCTATATTTTTGGAATTGGGAAATCGTCTGCTCAGGAGATACTAAAGAAAGCCGGTGTCAATTTTGATACAAAGATCAAGGATCTCCCTGAGGAAGAACTGGACAAGATCCGGAAGATCATTGACGGTGAGTATATGATTGAAGGTACACTCCGCGCAACGGTCCGGATGAACGTTAAGCGCCTTATGGATATTGGGTGTTACCGCGGCCTCAGACACCGCAGGGGCCTGCCTGTCCGCGGGCAGAGGACCAAAACAAACGCTCGCACGCGTAAAGGGCCTCGCAAGACCATTGCAGCTAAGAAGAAAGCGACCAGAAAGTAATTAAATACACAAGAGAGGTTTACATTAATGCAGAAAAAATCCAGCTCACGCAAAATAAAGAAGAAGGCCTCGGCAGAAGGTATTGCTCATATTCGTGCAACGTTTAATAATACCATAGTGAATATATCTGACTTGAAAGGTAATGTTATATGTTGGAATACCCCTGGAAAATCAGGATTCAAGGGGTCGAGAAAAAGCACCCCCTTCGCAGCCCAGATTGCTGCTGAGGTTGTTGGAAAGACAGCATATGATGCGGGGGTAAGAAGAGTTGAAGTACATATTCGTGGAGCAGGCAATGGTAGAGAAGGAGCAATTAGAGCAATCGCCTCCGCAGGCATTAAAGTTACATCAATAAAAGATTTTACCTCAGTACCGCATAATGGATGCCGCCCTCCAAAAAGGAGACGGGTGTAAAAATCAACCATAATGTATCACAACTCTCAATTAAAGAGATTATTACTATAATAATATAACAATGCGAAATCTATTTATTTATACATAACTGGTGGTTTGCAGTAACCTCCAAACTATTAAGGGAGAAAAAAGACACCATGAAATGGAAAAGTTTATTGATGCTAAAAGGCATTAAAATTGAAAATCCTGACAATGTACCAAATTATGGTCGGATTATTGTTGAGCCCCTGGAAAGAGGCTGGGGTTTAACTGTTGGAAACAGCCTGCGTCGTATCCTGCTCTCTTCTTTGCAGGGTGCTGCGGTAACATCAGTAAAGATCGATGGTGTTTTGCATGAATACTCTACCATTGAAGGGGTAGCGGAGGATGTTACTGATATAATTCTTAACATTAAGAAAATGAGGCTGAGGCTTATTTCTGATGAGGATACCGTTCTTAAACTGGACGTGAGTGGAGAAGGCGAGGTAAAAGCTTCCGATATCGAAAAGAATCCGGATGTTGAGTTCCTTAATCCTGATGTCCATATTGCGACTATTAACGCCGATGCAAAATTAAAAATCGAGATGCACGTAGCAGATGGACGGGGGTATGTAGCGGCTGAGCAGAATAAAAGAGAAGATGATGAGATAGGGGTATTGCCTATCGACGCGCTGTTTTCACCGATTCAGAAGGTTAATTTTGTTGTCGAAAATACCCGCGTAGGCCAGAGAACAGACCTTGATAAATTGGTAATGGACGTATGGACGGACGGGAGCCTTACGGTTGAGGACAGTGTCAGTTATGCAGCAAAGCTGTTTTATGACCATTTGGGCCTCTTTATTACTTTTGAGGGCGAACTGGAGCCTATAGAGGAAGAGGTTACAGATGAGAAGACCGATAAAATGCGCCAGCTTCTTAAGATGAGAGTTGATGAGCTTGAGCTTTCGGTCAGGTCAAATAACTGTCTTCGTGCTGCCAATATCCATACAGTTGCCGACCTTGTCAGAAATCAGGAATCGGATATGCTTAAATATAAAAATTTCGGTAGAAAATCTCTTATCGAGTTAAACCAGGTTCTTGCCAACCTCGGTTTTTCTTTTGGAATGGATGTTGATAAAATACTTGGCAGTGAAAAGGAATTAGAACCGGTACAATAACACTTTATCAGCTAGCGACAGCAAAGGTACAAAACATGCGGCATCTGAAATCAGGAAGAAAATTGAACAGAACAGCAAGCCACCGTAAAGCAATGTTTGCTAACCTTGCAACTTCATTGCTGGATAAGGAACGGGTGAGAACTACTGTGGCAAAGGCGAAAGAGGTTCGAAGTGTTGTCGAACGCTTGATTACCTTTGGGAAAAAGGGTACTCTTCATGCAATACGAATTGCGGCAAAAACCATTAAAAGCAAAACTATCCTAAAGAAACTTTTTGAAGATATAGCAATGGGATATAAAGGCCGGCAGGGCGGTTATACAAGAGTGGTAAAACTGGGAGCACGAAAAGGCGACAAAGCAGAGATGGCGATAATTGAGCTTGTGGGCCGCGGTGATGACGTCCCCCGGAAACGAAAGAAAAAGAAGAAAACACCCGCTGCCAAAAAGCCGAAAGCAGCAGGGAAACCTGCCATACCCAAGGCCGGAGATGTAAAGGAAGAAGCTGTTGAAGAACAGGCAGCCGAAG
>JAUXBV010000012.1 GCA_030619215.1 Fibrobacterota bacterium
TAATAGTGAGTTAAGCGGCAGGGCATATTTGATATGACCTGTCCGCTTCTATAATGAGTACTTACAAATTTATTTATTAGTACGAATTATCTCTCTTAAAAGAGACTCAATATTATGCCGTTGCGTATTTGCTTAACATGGGTATAATTATAAAGCACTTTTAATTACGAGGTTTATACTATGATACCTGTCGTAACGACATCACAGATGCGGAATATTGACACGGCAGTAATTGGAGACGATATTGCTACCGGATTCTCTTACATGCTTAAGGCGGGAATGGGATTGTTTGAAGCGGTGGAGGAAATGGGGCTTAACCCTGACGCCGATGAAATAGCTATTGCCTGCGGTAAAGGAAATAACGGCGGCGACGGATTTGTTGTCGGCAGGATGTTAATTGACAAAGGATACAGTGTTATGTGTTACAGCCTCAGCGACGGAGAATCTCTAAAGGGCGAGGCACGGCGGGCTTTTGATAAATATATTGAAAAAGAAGGTAATTACTTTCACTTTGATGACACAGAGGATCTCGAAGGATTCGGACGATTCTCACTTATTATCGATGCCCTTTTAGGTACAGGCACAAAAGGTAATCCCAGAGGATTGTTTGCTGAAATAATTAAATTGATAAATGCCTCTAAAAAACCGGTGATCGCCGTAGACACACCTTCGGGGCTTGATAATAATACGGGACAACCCGGCAAACCGGTAATTTCAGCAAACTGTACGGTCACTATGGGATTCCCCAAAATCGGACAGCTTTTCTATCCCGGGCGATTCAATATCGGCAAACTGATAATAAAAGATCTCGGATACCCAAGAGAGATAACGGAACAGTTCACTTCCGGTATATTTCTGCCAACGCTGGAAGATTTAAAACATCTTATGCCATCAAGAAAACCTGACGGTTCCAAATTTGATCACGGCCTTGTGTTTATGCTGTGCGGCTCACGTGGCATGACGGGATCCGCCGCACTTTCGGCTATGTCGGCTTTACGAACCGGCTGCGGAATGGTGCACTGTACAGTACCGGAATCAGCTATTCCTGTTTTGGCTGTAAAGGTTACCGAACCGGTCCTCCACTCAATCGAGGAAACAGAAGCGGGTACACCGTCATCCACAAGCACTGATTCAATACTTGAGCTGGCGTCCTCTATGCAGGCAGCCGTGATTGGCCCGGGGATTTCTCACAACCCTGACACGGGCAAGCTTGTCCGCAAATTGTTATCAAAGATCTCCATTCCTGTTGTTCTTGACGCAGACGGCATTAACGCATATAAGGATCATACCGAAGAATTAAAAAAACACTCAGGCGAACTTATAATAACACCACACAGAAAAGAGTGGGAACGTCTCTTTGGTCAACTACCGTTTGAGCCGGTACCATTAATTGAAAACCTTATTAAAACGGCAAATGAATTTTCTATGACAATTATCTTTAAAGGCAGCCCCACCATTGTTGCCAATAGTAAAGGGGAATCGTTTATTCTTCCTGTGGGTAACTCCGGTATGGCTTCAGCCGGCTCCGGCGATGTGCTGAGCGGCATCATTCCATCGCTTATTGCGCAGGGATGTGCTCCGGGGGATGCTGCTGTTCTTGGCGCTGCGATTCATGGCCTTGCAGGAGAAACGGCAAGCGACGATATCGGTGAATATTCAGTTGTCGCAAGCGATATGGTGAATTATATACACAACGTTATAAATAAACTATCGCCGGTAAAAACTATCGGAATTATATCATAACCTTCTTTAACTTTTAGTATGAATAAACTCACTATTATCCCTGCGGCAAGCTACGGGATAATATTGTGTAGAAACGGACAGGTCATATCAAATATGCCCTGCCGCTTAACTCACTATTAAAAATGGACATGAGAATATATGAATGAATCCGGCAGTTTGCATACAATATATCGGGCTTTAATTGATTTTGTGCAACAGCAGGGTGTCGGTATTTTAATTGTATCGATACTGATTATTGCTGTTGGCCGTATAGTATCAGGTACTGTCAGCAGGTATGCGCGTAATGATGAAAAAAAACATTTCATAAAAAAATGGACTCGATACATAACAGCTGCTTTTATAATCCTTTGGATCCTGATACTTTACAACACCCACGTTCAGCAAGATACGCCATTTTATCTTTTATTAATCGGAATATTTTTAGCCGGCGTGGCAATTTCCATGCGTGATATTTTTTCAAATTTTGTCGGGTGGATAGTTATTATCTCTAGTAAAGGTTTTAAAAACGGCGACAGAATAAAAATCGGCTCTGTAACGGGGGATGTTATCGATATCGGCATATTGAGAACGACAATCGCTGAAATTGGAGACTGGGTAGAGGCGGATCAGTCAACGGGACGCCTTATAAGCATGCCGAACAGCATTGTCCTCGGTAAAGAGATCCTTAACTATACACAGGGGTATGATTTTATATGGGATGAGCTTCGAGTTTTAATTACATTTGAGTCAGACTGGCAAAGGGCTGAGGAGATTGTAAATGAGATCGCCTTGAAAGATTTTGAGGAAAAAAAAGAGCAGGTACAGGAGCGTCTCAAGGATGTAAAACGCGATTATTTATTACGATATAATTATATTACTCCGAAAATATATATAAATATCAAAGATTCCGGGGTGGAGCTTGCTTTGCGCTATTTGGTCAGGGCCCGCCGCAGAAGAACATTGGAGGATTTTTTTGTCAGAGAGATCCTTCTGCACTTTAAAAAAGAGAAGGAAATTGACTTCGCTTATCCGACAATGAGGTTTTATACACCGGATGGGCCGTTAACTTAAATCATTCATTACTCTTCGTAAAGCCCGACACCTATTAAGGTCATTTCCGGAATAAAATTAAATTCAAAATCAATAAAATTACCAATAGCTTTCCACGTGCCGCCACAGGTAAGTATTCTCTTATTGTCGGGATACTTTCTGCGAAGCTGTTCTATTATAAAAGAGATACCGCCCGCAATTTCATAATAGACGCCGCTTACTATTGCTGATTGCGTAGAGTTTGGGGGAAACGTTACTAGATCTGCGTCGTAATCAACAAGAGGCAGCTCAGAAGTGTTCTCATGTAAACTGTTCATTTGTGTCATTACCCCCGGGAGAATGAACCCACCAATAAATTCTTTTTCTGAGGATAATATATCTATGGTTATTGCAGTACCTGCATCAATAATTATGATATTTTCTTTTCGGTACTTTTTTAAGCTATATAACAAATTAGCTATCCTATCAGTTCCTAAAGTGTCAGGATTCTCATAGCGAATTTGTACCGGCATATTTTTGTGATATTTGACAAAAAAAACATTATCTATAAAAGAATTATTTGAAAGTGCTCTATCTAAATCCTGTTGTATCGATCTGATAACGGTGCAGATTTTTATGGTAAATGCATCCGGACTTTGATAGTCGGCGCGTATTTGCTTAATGGTATTGGCAACGTTTTCCGTAACATTATTGGAATGAAAAGTATAGCTCTTTTTACATAAAAGCTTTTCAGTGTCAACTAAACCTACACTGGTATTTGTGTTTCCAATATCTATTGCAATAATATTATTTGCCATTACATTTTATCAGTTATAATAATTATACAAAAGCACAAGGTACAAATTTAACCAGTGCTCTTCAGGGTATTTGTATAACATTATGTAACAGCAGAAAGTCTATTTCCATAGCCTTCTGCTTAACATACTGTTATACCAATACCAAATGGATATCAAGTGCCCTAGCACTATGAGTAATAGAGCCTGCTGAAATAAAATCAACACCGGTTTCCGCAATAGCTCTTATATTTTCAGACGTCACGTTTCCACTTGCTTCCAGCTCAATGTTCGGGTTCATTTTTTTAACATGCGAAACGCATTCAGCCATATCTTCCAAGCTCATATTGTCAAGCATAATGCGATCAGGAGCAGCTTCAACCGCTTTAAAGAACTCCTTCAATGATTGTATCTCAACTTCAATCTTAATAACACGATTAGATTTACAGAATGCCTTTGCCCTTCGTATTGCCTCTGCGGGTCCCCCGGCCGCTTTAACATGAGTATCCTTAATAAGAATCATATCAAATAAACCAAAACGGTGATTGCCCCCTCCTCCTGCCAGGACCGCTTTTTTTTCCAGTATTCTCAGCGTTGGCGTTGTCTTTCTTGTATCAAGAAGCTCTGCCTTTGTATCCTTAATGAGAGAAACTAATTGTGCAGTATTTGTTGCAATACCACTTAATCGCTGTAAAAAATTAAGGACGGTTCGCTCACCGGCAAGAATACTCTGAACAGAGCCTTTAATGCAACATATTTCAGCTCCACTTTCCAAGAAAGCCCCCTCTTCTGATTTAATGTCCACCAGCAAAGTACTGTCGATCGTTTTATATACAGGCTCTATAAGGTAAACACCGGAGAGGACTCCTTTCTCTTTACTTTTAATAGCCGCAACCGCCTTGTCATCCTCAGGAAATATGGATTTTGATGTTATATCACCTTCCGCCCCGAGGTCTTCTGAAAGGGCCTGCACAATTATTGTGTTTACTATTTCTTTCTCATTCATATATTCTCTATAAAAATCCCCAACGTATGCCTACAAAAAATTCCAGCAAATTATCTCCTGATTCAATATTGTTGTTCGGAAAACCAAAATTTAAACTTGCATCATATAGATCAATATAGGTAAAATTAAGCCCGACTTCAAATGCCAGATTAAAAAAAAGTGGCGCGGTCAAAACATCGAATCCTGTATTGAATCCCCAGGATGCAAGATACTTACCACCAGTAGGATAAAAACCACCGTGCGTCTGGTTAAAGTAAATCTCTGCATACTTTATCGGGGCAAACAGTCTTTCATTCATCATAAGGGAAAAAGTGTAATTAAAATTATTCTTTTTTGTTGTCGAATCTGTTTCAACTGAACCATCATTAGTTTTATCGGTAAATGGATATCGAGTCAGAAAATCCTGTCTGAAAGACAGGTCTATTGCTGTTCCTTTAAAAGGGCTTGCTCTAAAAAACAAAATGATGCCATACGATTTCCTGTCTTCAGAAAGCATATTATTCTGAGTCCAGTAAAAAACAGTATCCTCCTTAATTTGTTCGTACCTTAGGCGATTTGACATGTACATTGAGCTTAAGTGCCCTTCGAGGAGCCTGCCCTTATCAACAATATAACTGAGGCCAAAATTAAAACTTTTTAATGTAATCCCCACCTCCGGTCCTCTTATAACATATCCGTCAATACCGCCTCTTGCTATTTTCTGTGCAAATTGAAAGTTCACATCGAATGAGAAGCTCTCTCTGACCTGCTGCCAAATCCCAAAGTTAACTTCATATATATGGCTGTTTGATTTTACAGAGTCAGAATCAGGCAGCTTACCAGTAAGGTCTTCAATAGCATCAACATCAATAAATCGTGATGTTTCCGAGGTAAGTGTTCCCTTATATTGATCAGCATCATAATAATAGCCGCAACCTAACCTGGTATTTCCAATAATAAAACCGAAATGAGCGCCTCCTACATACCAGTTTGAAACATCAGAAACAAACGCATTTACGTGTATCAGCTTATTCTTATACTGCATGATCATACCAAGAGGCTGTGTAACCGTGTATATATTTTTATTCTGATAGTTATTAACAACCAGCCCCTTTGCCAGAGTATAATCTTTAATAGGCCCCAGTTTAAAATAGCGTGCACTTTCAATATTACCTATTGTTACGTGGTGAATTTTATCAAATACACCGGGAAGCGAACCTATATTTACCGACATATTTCCACTTGCATTTTTAGCAAATGGCAGGTTAAGGCCAATCGAAAATTTTGGAAAGTGGAGGGCGGGTATTAAGCAGAATTTCGGATATACAGTTCCCCCGGCAACTCCTATGGAGGAGTTGAATTCAATCTCACCTTTTCCCTTATGCGGCCTTAAAGGTTTTTCTATTGGCTGAAAAAGTTTCCTTTTTTTAGCCCTATCGTCAAGGATAATACCCCATATTTTATTCTGGCTAAAAAGCCTCTTCTGCATTTGTCCTTCTTTTGCAGCTTTGCCCTGCATGCCCTGAGAGAGTGAAAGCCGGCTTACCGATGTTTTGTCTTCGGTAGGTTTGATGCCGGCATCCTCAATCTGCTGGTCAATAAATTCATCACCAAAAAAATGCTTGAGCACTGCAACATGCCGATAGGTAATATATAAAGGGGCGGTAGGTTCCTTTCCCGGAAGAACTATTGTTGTTAGTCCGGAATTAAGTTTCTTCCCCTGCTGTTGAGCCACGTTACGGGCTTCGGCTGTACCACCAAGTACCTGAAAGCCGGTATGCCCTGTTTTTGCTTCTACCACGGTGGAAATGGTACCGCTATCTATCTGGGTAACAGCATTGGATGTATAGATATTAACCCGGCTGTTTGTTACTGACTTAACCAACACTCCACCGGAGAACAGCGTTAAATTCACATTGATGATTTTTAGATCACCATGAGGCACTTCTTTAATATTGAAGAGGCATCTGGTATTTGAACCCAGGATTATTGAATTATCTACTCCATAGTGTAAAACAACCCTTGTTTGAAAGTAGGTCTCAACAATATCATTATCATTAATTTCATCCCCTAAATAGGTACTTTCCCAACTTTTTTTCTGTGCCCTCTGGGCTTTTGCAGTACCATCCAGCAAGGTTATCTTAAAAGATGATTGTGCAAAAGTCAACTGAGCAGAAAGAAATAAAGCAAGGAATATTAAAGAATTTTTAACCATTATAAAGGAATGAATGTTATAATTTAGTTGCGTTAATAGGTTGTTTTATGGTAATATAGAATAAAAGTGATCTTTTCCTCTTTAAATTTATATAGTACAATACTTGCATGAGAAAATAAATAATTTTTTGGAGATTCGGCCTTCAATGAAACTGGTCATACAGATCCCCTGCTGGAATGAAGAAAAAACAATAGCAGATACAATAAACTCTTTGCCGAAGAATATTGAAGGGATAGATTCTATTGAGGTCATCGTAATTGACGACGGGTCAACTGACAAGACAGTGGATACCGCGAAAAATGCCGGGGCCAGTGAAACAATTCGCCTCCCGCGTCATATGGGGCTTGCATATGCTTTTTCAACAGGGGTGGATGCTGCTATTAAGCATAATGCCGATATTCTTGTAAACACCGATGCCGATTTACAATACCCCTCTTCATGCATCACAGACATTGTAAAACCAATTGTCAGGGGTGAGGCTGATATAGTGGTGGGAGACAGACTTTCCCATAAGCCAAGACCTTTTTCACCGATAAAGATGTTTCTGGAGCGTTTAGGCTCATGGATAATACGAATTTTCTCCGGTACAAAGATTAAAGACGCAGCCAGCGGTTTCAGGGCGCTAAGCAGAGAGGCAATGATTTCTACGATAATCCACGACGAATTCTCATATACTCTTGAAAGCCTCCTCCTTGCAGGTGCGAAAAAGCTCAGAGTGGCAAATGTAACAATACCAATTAATAAACCCAAGCGAAAATCCCGCCTTTTTAAAAATATACCTCAATACATCATACGCTCTATAATTACAATTACCCGTATTTATCTCATGTATCATCCATTACGGTTCTTTGTGGTAATCGGCATGACATGCATGTTTGCAGCCTTATTAATTGGTATGCGTTTTCTCTATTTCTATGTTATTTCCGGAGGTGGAGGACATATCCAGTCACTCATTTTATTAGCCATACTTGTCACTATGGGATTTCAATGCATAATACTTGGCCTGCTGGCGGATGTTGTGGCTGCAAACAGAAGGCTCATTGAACAGATACGGCTAAAACAGTTGAAAAAAATGTTATGATAAAAAAGCATACTTTACTGTTTATAATTTTAGTACATAGCTGCTTTATATTTATTCTTGCAATATTACAGTTAATCTCAAAATGGTTTCCGTACGGTTCCCATACAATAAGGCTGCGTGAATGGTTATACCAATTCTTTTAAGTATTATCTGCACCCTGTGGCTCTCTTTTATCTATACCGGTCTTGGATATTTTGTATTTAAACTGATCGGCCTCTCATTCCAATCCCGCCTTCTCCATATTTTGGCCGGTATAGCTCTCGGTTTCTGTATAACCGGGAATACTATTATGGTATTATGTTTTATACAGCTTGCTTCACCAATATGGATTGTTTCTGCTTTAATACTTTTTACAATTCCAGGATTGCTGTTTTATAAACATATTATTTCAGACATTTTCTACTTGACAAGAGGCGTAGTGTCAATCGGACAGTCGGCAAATCGGCTGGCATTCGTGCTACTTATAATTCTTATTGGCGGATATGCTGTGCGAGGGCTTCTACCTCCTACAGGTTTTGACGCCCTCATGTATCATCTCTCGACAATAAAGCTTTATTTAAAACATGGCGGGTTCTGGAATATATACTTTAATGCACAATCCGACTACCCCATGCTTACCGAGATGAATTTCATGATTGGACTAGTTTTTAATAATGACATAATCTGTAAAACAATCTCATTCCTTCTTGCTTTAATGAGCATGGCAACTATCGCCTACATTAGTAACTATTATTTCAATGACAAAAAAATCATTGTGCCAAGCTTACTTGTTTACACCACTTTTACAGCTATTATTGCTAATATGTCAAATTGCGATGTTGATATACCACAGGCGTTATGGACAATTATGGCCCTCATAGTTTTAGAAAAATATCTTCAAGAACAAAAAACCTCACACCTTATAATATCCTCAATATTCGCAGGAATGGCTCTACAAACTAAAATATTCGGAGTGTTTGCTATTCCTGTTGTGTTAATAAGGCTTTTTATGCAAAGAAGGCGATCCCTCTTTAGTTTATCCAGAATTAAAGAAGTTGCATTTCTGATTTTTATTCCTCTTCTCATGGGTCTTCCATGGTATGTTAAAAGCTACGTGTACAATCAAACGATTCTTTCAATCAGGCACTCTTCAATTGTTGGACAGGGGCTTGCTGCCCCCATGGGAATACAATGTGTATCAAAATCCTGTTACTGGTTTGTAAATATAATAGTGAGAATTTTCTCAGCACCGTGGACATTCTCTGTCTTCCCGGGCCAGCATTGCGGTGACACATTTGGCCCACTTTTCATTGCAATACTGCCGTTTATTTTATTTGTAGCTATTCCTGATCGCGTGAGAATTGTATTAGCAATGATGGGTACTTTCCTCGCTCAAATAATATTTATGGAGATATGGTTTATACAGGGAGGAACAACTATACGATATAGTATGTTTGTGCTGGTAATTGGTGCGCCTCTAACTGTGTGGACGGTAAGTCAGCTTAATAGTTATTTAAAAATTCAGAAATTGCTGCGTTTAATAATAATCTGTGTCATTTGCATTGGATCATTAATTTTTATTAAACGGTATCATAAGGAGTGGATTGCATTTCTCACTTTTCAGGCAAGAGATGAATATTATAGTAAAGCTCTGCCAGAATATAATGTTATTAATACTATTAATAAATTACCTAAAGACAGGGTGGTAATGCCCATCTATAATTATTCCGATTATCTTTTAGATGTACCATATATTACAGCGTATAAAAGATATAACTCAATAGGTGAAATGAAAAAAGATTTTAAAGAAAAAAATATCGGTTATATATTTGCAAATGACAAACTTGATCCATCGAAAAACAGAGATACATATCCTGAGGTTACTGAAAAGGAATGCATTGACTCGACAAATGGGTTCTATTTATTCAAGCTGGCTGACACTTTTTAAGATTTAAGTGTAGAATAATTATTGAATTAATATCAGCTTTACTATTGTAACACTTCTATTTTAAAAGAAATTTCTTAATAAAGCAACGGCATTTCTTATTTGTATTTTCAGCTGAAAAAATGAATTGATTTTATTTACCCTTCTAGCCAGATAAGAAAATCTTAAATAAAATTCAAAAACAGCCTTGCGTTTAAGTTTCTTAACTTCCTTAATAGAAAGATTTTTAGTTGGCATAGCCACAACGGTACCTGATTGATCCATAACAGTAAATCCATTATTAACCAATCCGCTTTTTATTGCATTTTCTCTCAACTTTGTGCCTATCCTCGGTACAGCAACATTAAATGATGCAAAGTCACATTTTATCTTTTTTGCAAATTTAATTGTTTCTAAACATGTTTCTTTTGTTTCTTCCGGCAGTCCTAAAATAAACGTAGCAACTGTATTAATCCCTAATTGATCACACCACTCGAAGGCCTGAATTATTTGCTGTTTCGTATATCCTTTTTGACATTTTCTTAATATTTCTTCATTAGCTGATTCGACACCAAAAATAATAGTATGACAACCTGCTTTCTTCATGAGCTCAAGCATCTCAAAATCGATAACATCAACTCGAGAAAAGGTAAACCAGTTTATAGTAATATTTTCATCGATTATTCTTTGACAGATATTTTTATTCCTATCTTTTGTAACACCAAATGTCTGGTCCGCCCAGAATAATTCTTTAATGCCTAAAGATGAGATATAGTGTATTTCTTCAATTACGTTATTTACTGTTCTATATTTAAACCCTAGAATAGGCATAATGCAAAAAGTACATTTAAATGGGCAACCAAAATCTGTCAGAATAGCAGAAAATGACTTGCTTCGTGTAAAAGGGTGACGATAATTTTTATTAATAAAAAGATCGTGCTTTGGAACAGGTAACTCAAAGAAGGTATTTTTTTCCCTTATTAGTTCAGATTCTATAATTTTTCCATTATGCCTATATAACATATTTCGAATTTTATCAAATTTTCCTTCCAAGAAGTAAACAATATCATTAGAGGCAAAGTCTAACAGCACTGCATCTAAACCGGCTGCTTCTTCCATTCTCTTTTTACTGTTCTGTAACAGAAGGTCACCAGAGGCAATTACTAATGTATCTTTTTTATTTTTAATCTTATTAATAATTATTTTATCTTCTTCCCAGGATACAGAGCCCACAAGAATAATTATTACATCGTAGTTTTTAGCCTGAATTTTACCTAAAACATCTTTGATACTTAATCTTTCAACAATTGCGTCAATCATATCTACTTTATATGTTTTCTGCAACCTGCCGCTTAGCAATAAAAGGTCGATAGGAGGGTTGATATATTCTGCCTGGCTTACTTTACTACAGTAATAATCACGCAAGTATAATTTTTTCCCAGGTGGGTTTAATAATAGAATTCTTCTCATTTTGTTTTGTTAATTTCTCTGTACCTTTCATTTTCATAAATTACAACTAATTCTCCACCAATTACTTTTTTTGTGTTTATACCAAACATATCAAAATATTTTATTAAATCATTTTGTGTTTTTATCAAGATATCATGAGGGTTATTCACCCCATCATTTTCTCCAATTATTTTTTCAATAAAAGATATTTTCCTTCTTATTTTCCTTAAAAAACCATGCGCTTTTCTCCCTACCTCTTTTGAATCAGTAAAGGGCTCAACAATAATAAGTGCTTTTTTTATCTTTTTCAAACACTCTTTTACAAGCCCCTTGTCTTTTTTAGCAATATGATGTAAAACATCACTTATTACTATGTAATCTTTTTCTGGGATAGTCGCTTTTGTCGCATTTTTAAGTAGTATCAGCCCTCCTTTTTTTTGTGTATTTTTTACAAAAAACGGATTAAGGTCCCATCCCTCATAATGAACATTTTTATCTTCGATATACCGCTGCAAAAGGCATGATCCACAACCAATATCTAATACACTCGAATTTGGTTGAATTATTTCTGCAATTAAAACATATCTTTTAGTATAATTTTTCCCGTGTATTATACTCATCCCAAAGTCGTATAATCTTGGATGTGTATACCATATAGAAACCATTTTTTTCCATTTCTATAATTTTTCTAAAAATGTATTAATAACATTTTTTACGTTGTCTACTTCAATTTTATAGATACATTTTGGATCTGAACAATTTGTAAACTTCGTATTAATGGCATGTATGCATGGACTACAGTAAATATTCTTATAAAACACAGTATGACAATCTCCTAAAGGGCCATATAATTCAGGTGTTTCTGGCCCAAAAAAGGATATTGTAGGAATATTTAAAGCCGCAGCAAAGTGTAAAGGGCCGCTATCATTAGTTATAAATAGCATAGACCGTTTTAAAAGGCTCAATAATTGCAATACGGTTATCTTTCCTGCAATGTTAATAACACCTTCCTTGTCATAAATTAATTCCTGTATAGATGATACATAACCGTAGTCGGATGGGGAGCCAATCAAAATAATTTTTATAGCATTTTTCTTTGATAAAAAGTCGATTACTTCTTTAAAGTTTTTTTTAGGCCAACGTCGCTGTAATGAAAGTCTGCTGGCATTTACATTTATAATAATAATTTTATCATTATCTGCTACCCCACTACTTTTAAGCAACTCCTCGATATAACCATCTGTTGCTTTATCTGTATGTAAGTAAACCAATTTTCGTTCTTTGGTTTCTGCCCCAGCAGCTTTGGCTAAATTAAGAAAATTATCTACTACATGTTGGTTAATATCAAATATAACTTTCTTTGTTTGTAAATTTCCTCGATATGCCAAGATATCATAAAAGCCGATCCTCTCTTTTTTACAAATCAGGTAAGATGTTATCGCAGAAAATCTGGTAAAAAATTCAAAATCAATAACCAGATCAAACTTTTTCATTCGTAATTTGAAAAAAATACGCGGCAAGTTTAATAAAAAATTAATAATCTGTTTATTATCTATTTCTATAATAGTGTCTACCAAATGCACCGATTCTATTATTTCACGATTGCCCATAAATGTTAAAAAAGTAATATGAGCATGTGGAAACTCGTTCCTTATTGCCCAGATAGCGGGAGAGGCTAAAATAATGCTTCCCATCCCCCAAAATTTCATTAAAAGAATATTGTTAAGGGTGTGGGTGTTTTTATTATTATTGAAAATCCTTATAATTAAGTTGTAAATACTGAGAAAAGAGCAACAGAAAGTACCAATAGTTTCATCAATTATTCTTGCGTTTTTAAGATTCATGACAATTTCTAGACTATGTTATTGATATATTCTCAACTCACATTAAATAAGATTTTAACATATACTACTTTTCAATGTATCTCAAAGTATAATAATTGTATAATATTATTAATAAAAAGTAACTTATTATTTTATAATCAGTTGTGAGCATTTTTATACATTAAAGGAATTATGTTCTTTCGATATTCCTATTTATATCTAAAACATTAGAAAATATTGAAACATCAAATAAGTTGAAAACAATATGAAATCTCTTCCTGATTGGTCTATTGTATTCATTTGGTTTATTCTGTCATTATCGATTTTCTATTCAGGTCACCTTTATTCTAACGATACGGTATCAAAAATTGAATCAGCCAGAAATCTGATAAAACATGGTTCATTTGAAGTTTCCGGCTATAATGGCGCCTGGGGTGTAGTGGGGAGGGATGGCAAGACCTATCCCCATTTTTCGCTGGGTTCCATTCTTGTGATGGTACCGCCTGTTCTATTATATGAAACATTATCTGCCATTACCGGTAAACCTTTACCAAAATTTGTACAGAGTGTTTTTGTTTCAGGATTTAATTTACTTTATACAGCATTATCAGGATGCTTTTTCTTTATTATACTTATACAATTGGGCAAATCGAAGCGGGATGCCTTTATATACGCCAACATTATAATCTTTTGCTCAGAGCTTCTTCAGTACAGCAGTACCGGTTGGAGTGAACCTGCTGCATTATGCTGGGCACTGTTAGGATTTATCTTTCTTTTAAGAGACACGACAGTGAAAAGACAATGGGTTCTTTGGGCCGTTTGCGCTTTTATTGCATCTCTCATAAGAATTGAGTATATAGTCTTTTTTCTTTGTTTATTATTTGTAACTCTGTTAAAAAACAGGGCCGAATGGAGAACCTACATTACCCCTCTGGTTATTGTCTGTTCCGTCGTGTTAGCACACATGTGGTTTAATTACTTTCGCTTTGAATCAGTATTTAATTTCGGTTATTTTGGTCGTGATACCGGGGAAAATGCATCCATAATAGCTTCGGGCGCAACGAGTGTTTTTGAAGTAGTTTGTAGATTCTTTTCTAGAAGTTACCTAATAAATGTTTATAGAACCTATATCTCGTTTGGACGAGTTCACTGGTTCTGGATATGTCCTCTGTTGGCATTATTACCATTCGCAATTCATTATAAAAAATATCCCTTGTTAGTTAAACAGATAGTTATTGCAGCAGGTATAGCACAATTTGCTATAATGGCAATGGGTAGTAATTCCTGGTGTTGGGCAAATCGTTATTTATATACTACCTTTCCATTTCTCTTACTGCCAGTATTTTTTATTCCGATTGAAAAAAAGAAATTATTAATAGCATTTAAATTATTGAGCGTAATAGGATTTATTGTCTCTCTTTTAAGTACTCTGGTAAATTATCATACTATTCAAGAGATATTGGTTAACAAGTATGGGTATTATAAAGCTATGTATATATATTCTACGAACACTTTAAAAGCCCCTTTCTGGCTGCATATAAAAATGCTCCCTAAACAATTTATAAACACACTGTCTCTTTTCACAAAGGGTAATAACCTACCACCATGGGAAGCTTTAAGGGTTGAATGCTTTGACCTGTGGCCGGTGAGTATGTGCGGAGTGGGGATTAATTCATTTCTATCGTTTGGTTTATGGCTGGCATTGTTAGTTACCAGTATTGGTTTTGGAGTAAAAGTGGTGGTACCGAGGTTTATTACAAATGATAACATATAAACATATCTAGCAAAGAATATGAAACATGGTAGTATTAATTGATATTTTGCATCCGGCACATGTACATTTTTTCAAACATATTATTGACAAACTGGAAGCTGACAGCCATGCGGTCATTGTTACTGCCCGTCAAAAGGAGATGAGCGCCGAACTGCTGCGTGAATATGCCATTCCACACACAGTGATCAGTCATCAGAAAAACGGAATTGGTTTGATTATTGAAATGGTGATACGCACGGTGCGATTAATCACAATTTGTATCAAATATCGACCAAAGTTACTCATGGGTATAATGGGGCCCTCAATTGCTATCGTTGGTTTTATAATGAGAATACCCGCATGGGTTTTTTATGACACGGAAAATGCCTGGATAACCAACTGGTTCGCTTACCCTCTTGCACACCGGGTTTATACCCCTGAATGTTATCAGGGGAATGTCGGGAAAAATCAGATCCGTTATGCCGGATACCATGAGCTTGCCTATCTGCATCCACAAATCTTTTCACCGGATAGGTCAATTTTAGAGAAGTATAAGATAGATTCAGCAAAACCATATTCACTCGTCCGGTTTGTCAGTTGGCAGGCAAGTCATGATATTGGTGAAAAAGGAATATCCCTGGATGATAAACTGAAACTTATTTCCATTCTTGAAAAATATGGCGAAGTGTATATAACATCAGAATCGCCTTTACCAAGGCTGCTACAATCGAAACATATTCCGGTAAAAATCACCGAGATTCATCATCTTATTGCTTTTGCGAAACTGGTTGTTGGGGAAAGTGCAACTATGGCTTCGGAAGCTGCGGTACTGGGAGTCCCGGCAATTTTTTTATCTGATACACTACGGGGATATACGATTGAAGAGGAAAAAAGATATAATCTGGTATATAATCTTTCTCGTACAGAAATTATAAAAGCATTGAATATTATTGTTGACATATACCAAGATTTACATATTCAGCAGAAATGCCATGAAAA
>JAUXBV010000060.1 GCA_030619215.1 Fibrobacterota bacterium
CCGCAGCGGATATTCGAAAATATATGTGCCTTTAGGCATAAAAGAGATAAAGAAGTTGGTAGACGCGTCTTTTGTGCTTTCGTAGTATCCCAATCCGCCCTGGTATTTATAAGTAGAGATGACATTAATAGGTTCAAAGCCTGAGGCGCGCATATCTTTCATGTGCATGTATTCCATATCCCGGTCAACGCGCAGTTCAATACGCACTATTACCTTATCGCCGATTTTCAGCTTTTTCGATGTGCTGATGGGTTCAATAACAGGGCCGGTAGCGGTGTTTTTCTCAATGAAAAGTTGCTTCTTGAGTTTCAGCGGGGTCTTGTGTACGGTAATTTTGTCAAGCTGCTCGAAGTATTGCCAGTACAGGGCGCCCCAGGAAACACCGTCATCACCTTTCTTTACGGTAACATTACCCATCTTTGGTTTTATATCGCTGCCTGCCCATGAGGTCTTGAAATATCCGGTGCCTGCTTCAACCTTGACCTCTGGTATCTTTTTAGGATCCACCTTCATATCCCCGACTGATATTTCGATAACCGGCTCTTTCGCAAGCCAGTCCGTACCTCTGAGCAAGAGTGCGTAGCAGGCTTCCGTAGTAGCTTTCGTTGTTTTCCAGTCGTTTGTCTGCTTGTTTTTCAGGAGCCACACCTTTAATGCTTCAACGCTTTTTACATCCTGCGCTACTTCGCTGAACGCTTCTATCATGAGCGCAATGGTTTCAATGGGCATCTGATACCAGTAGTAGCCTGATTTTATATCGTTCCAGTACATACCCAACTCTTCCGAATAGATAGCATTTTCTTTCAGGGATTTCATTATTCCGGGAGGGGTTTTCTTATCGTTCATCCTGTGCAGGGCGAGTGCTGTCATGCCCTGCATGTACCGGTTGTTCTCGAGCCAGTATTTTTTTGCCTGTCCCTTATAATATTCAAAAGCTTTTTTATTTTTTACCGGGATTGAGATGTCTTTGAGGAAATAGCTCCTTGCATACAAGTATTGTATCTGTATACCGCCAATATGCTTTTTATCCATATCGTCGAGATTATTCTTAAGCAGCCGTTCATAATCTTCCCTTATTCTATTATCCAGGTATCTAACTGCATCTTTAACCATATTCCAGGTCTTCTTATCTTTTCTGATATTCTTTATACCAAGGTGGTCGAGGTGCCCCATACCGGTAACGATATGCTGCGTGATGTAGCGGCTGTCAGGCATGCCTTTAAACCAGGGCCACCCGCCGTTGGAGGTTTGCAGGTTCTGTAATTTAAAAAGGGCGGACTGTAATTCCCTTGACATTTTATTCAGGTCGAAGAGGAGTGCCACGTTTCGTTTTCTCTGCGACTCATTCTTTGCATTGAGTACCCAGGGAGTCTCCTGCAAAAGCAGGCTTTTCAGCTCCTGGTTCTTTTCAAGGTTGGACAGGAGGGCATCGGGCGTAATGTTTTTCCAGCTGTCAAACACCTGCTTTATTCTGGGGCTTGAGTTTGCAATGTGGGAAGCGATACTGTTTGCATAGAACCTGCTGAATATCTGCTCAGAGCAGTCATAGGGATATTCCATGAGATAGGGCAGCGCCTGTATTGCATACCATGCTGGGTTGGACGTGTACTCAAGTGTCAGTTTATGATTCTTTAATGTTTTTGACTTTCCGGAATCTACCAGCTTTTTAAGGGTGTATTTTTTAGTCTGCTTTCCCCGTATGGGCATAGGCAAGGTCTCGGTAACCAGCATCCTGTTTGTCAGGACAGGGAGCGTCATCTCCTCGCCGTCTGTAAATTTACCGGCTTTGGCTGCTATTCTATAAGTAATTGCCTGTATGCCGTCCGGTATAGTCAGGTTCCAGGATATGGCCGTGCTCTGTTCTTTTTTTACGGCAAAGGATTTTGTAGGTTGGGTATTTCCGAGAGCTTTGTCAACCGGTTTCATGGTAAGCGCGTCGAATAAGAGAAGCTGTGCATTGCCGGAAAGGTCCTTTTTGGATACATTGGAGACTTTTGCACTGAAAGTGATCTTGTCATTCTCCCTGAAGAAACGGGGAGGATTGGGCATGACCATGATATCTTTCTGAGTTATTACCTCTTTCTCAATCTGCCCGATCTTAAGGTCTTTCGTATGCGCGAGGCCCATGAATCTCCATCTTGTCAATGCTTCGGGCATGGTAAAAGAGATGACGATATCGCCTTCTTTGTTTGTTTTAAGATGGGGAAAGAAAAAGGCGGTTTCATTGAAGTTTTTTCTTGCTTTCACTGCAGCGAGCTCTTTTTTGACTTTTTCAGGTTCTTTTGATGGTTCAACTCCTCCGCCAAAACCTGCGTCTTTTTGTTTTGATTCTTCCTTTATGCTTTGTATCTCTGCCTCTGCTGCTTTAGCTCTACGGCTGGGAGCAGGTGCTGATTTTGAATCCGCATCTAGCATATATACAGGGGTCGGAGAGTCTAGGTATCCCATTACTTCCGCATCATTAAAAGATGCTCTATGTTGATACAGGCTATACCCAAACAGGTTCAACCTGTCATATTTACGATACGGCCTTGTGTAAATAGTATTCCATTTCTGCTCAAACAGGGAAGACGGTTTCGCAGTAAAACTTTTTCGTGTTTCCCAGGAGCGCCTGGAGTAATAGACTTTGTAAATATCCAGCAGCCAGTTGTGTGTGGTAAACGCGTCGAGAGAGGCATCATACATTGCGGCGAGCAGTTCCGCTGCTGCTTTATCTCCCTTTTTCCCCTTTATTTTTATTTTCCACTCCTCTTTTTGCCCGGGAAGCAGCTTGTCCCTGAATGTCTCGAATTCAATATCCAACTGTTTGTTGGTATAGGGTACGGTTATCAGAGTATCGTGCTTATAGCTTCTGTTTTCTTTTACAAAGGTAAAATGTATTGAAAAATTTCCCCGGTACTCTTCTATTATGGGTATCTCAAACTTTCTCTGCTTGCTGTTCAGGGAGAGCCATTTTTTCTGAATTATTGTACCCTTGTTCTCTATTTCGTAAAGAGCCGATACATCTTTTGCCTTTGATCCCAGAAGAACGGTTATTTTTTCTCCAACATCTCCCTCATTTTTTAAAACGGTAAACCAGTTAAATGCGTGTACCGGTACATTTTTCTCAGTTGTTGAATAGACGGTGATATACTTGATATCCTTTACCTCTTCACCGTGCTTGTCTTTTGATTTTGCTTCAAGCACATACTGTCCGGGCTCCCATTTGTTCAGTTTGGTTATCTTTAACAGGGAATCTTTCTGGGTATTGAATGAAGTTTCAAATACCTTTTCCCCTTTGTCCCATTTGGTTACATTATCTTCATCCCTGTATGGGTCTAAAGGGAACGTTTCCCTGAATTCTTTTTCAGGAATAAGGTGTAGATCGGGTTGTGACCATAGTCTTTTTCTCAGCAGCCTTTCCGGATGTTTAAGCTTATGTATTGTAATATTTCCCTTTGCATACTGATACTTGCCAGCAAGGTTCGTTGTGTTTATAAGGAATTTATCTTTTGTAGCTTTATCTAATTGTAAAGGAATATTGATTGCAAGATTGAGCGCAGTATAGCCGACGATGACATTCTGCTCTGCAGAGTGGGTTTCTCCATTTATATCCGTAACATCAACATATATGGTATAATTGAATTTCGGCTCCGCTTTTTTGGATATGCTTTTATCAGGTATGGCTTTGAATTTTACAGTGAACTTTCCCTTTTCATCGGTTTTGCCTGTCCCGTTTGTAATTTCCATCTCCGGCTTTGTCGGAAAGTACCACGGGCACCAGAACCACCATCGCGGGAAGATTGCCCGGCGTACAACCCGGTATTTTAGCTGGGCATTATCGATATTTGACCCTGCGTATGCTTTGGCTGTACCGGTAACAGTGATAAGATCGTTCAGGCGAAATTCCCCCTTTATCGTGTCAATCTTCACTTCGAATTTGGGCCTTTTGTATTCTTCCACGAGAAAGGAGTGCCAGCCGCTCTTGCTGGTGATTGTCATACGGCCGTTCAATACGCCGGTTGGGGCGGTGAAAGTGCCGCTGAATGTACCGTAATCATTGGAGACCAGTGAAACTTCTTCAATTTTCCGGTGATTGACGTCCTTGAAAGTAATCGTGGTTTTGTACCCCGGCTTGATCTCCGTTTTATCCTTAAATGTTTCAAGTATGATACCTTTGAAGTAGACAGTCTGCCCCGGCCGGTAGATCGACCTGTCGGCAAAGAAGACGGTCTTTACTCTCTTTTTTTCATCAGGGCGGTGGGAGTAGCTGTAAGAGCGCTCGGTATGCAGAAAGTCTTCCTTATAAGTAAGTTCAATAAAATAGTCACGTCCCCCTTTTGTGTAGGAGAATTTAAAATAACCGTTTTTGTCGGTTTTGTACTTGTTCCCTTTGTTGAATTGATGTTCGCGCATTTTATAGTTGTATTTTTGATAGATCACCTGTGCGCTTACATTTTTCAAAGGCGTTCCTGTTGTCCTGTCAAGTATATAGTATTCTGCCTCAGATTTTTCATTTGTGCGGTTGATATAGCTGATATTTGATACCCAGCACTGTGTATAGGCAACAGCCTCTTTATCATAACCAAAGTCTTTACTGCTGCCGATTAATATGACATAAAAGCCATATGGTAAGCCCGGTATTTTTACTTCAGCTTCGTGCTGTTGAAAATCTCCGTCGTTCTTTAGGGCAATGCTCCATTCCTTTATTTTCTTTTTGCGCAAATACTCCTTGATAAGCTTTTCGCGCGAAAGCTTTCTTGCGTTTTTATTAAGCCATTGAGGACTGATTTTAACGATACGTACATACACTTCAGGAAGGTTTTTGTACGTGAGAAGAGCTGCGAACGGCTTATTGGGTATGTTCGCATTCTGAGCTTTAAACTGTAAGTTTTTCCGTTCAATGAGTGATATTAAATGTTTACAGCGCCGGGTGCCGTAGTTTTCCTTCTCAGCCTTTTTGACTGTCTTGGTGCAGAGGTTATATGCCTTTTTCAGCATCCATTTATTTGTATCGGATACAAGCGGTTGATATGCCTGCCCTTTACCGTAATAGACCATTGCAATTTCACAGGCTATTTCAGAACTGGAAGGATGTGATTTAAATTTCTTTTCGAGTTTCAATAATTCATTGAGATACAGGCTGTCCGTATTATCGAGTACGGATTTGGACTTTACAAATTTCAGTCGTTTTAAATCCACATCAATAAGCGCTGCAGGGTCTTTGTCGCTTTTGTGGAATTTAATCAGGTCCTGGAGAATTACCAGTGCATAGAGCTTTAGTGAGAGGGTGTCTTTTGAGCTGATCTTGATTTTTGCAAAGGTGTTATACGAAGACAGGTATTCCTTTTTGTCTATTTCAAATTTATATGCCGGCCTGATGATGTCAGGTTCTTCACTCATGAAAAAGTCTGCTGCCCGGTGAGCCAGGAAATCGAATAACCAGGGCCGGAATTTCCTGAGGCCTTCATCTTTTGCATCTATTATCTCATCATAAATATTAACCGGAGTTCTTTTTAATTTATCTTGATTCTTCAGTGAAAGGCGGTAATTCCGTATGGTCTGCTCAACAATCTTCCGCAGATCCCATGTTCTGATATCGTCAGGCTGAAAGCCGGCCGTTCGGGTGCGGTCGCTGAATTTCCACCGGTTATCCGTATAATACTGCCAGTAGATGCTTGCCAGCAGTGAATGCAGGAGAGGTTTTATCGGATATTTTGCAGTTTTGATCTCTTCCGAGACTTTATGTATTGCCTTTATATATGCTTCTTCTTCAATGTAGGATTCATACTTCAATTTGTACAGCATTGCCTTTATAAATTGCGGGGCGTTTTCCTCCTTTTTTGCTTTTTTATAAATGCCATTGACAACTTCAAGCACTGATCTTGTCAAACCTTTTTTTGAAAGGGAATCAGCACTTTTCCATAAAGAAGTATATTTGCTGCTGTTATAGTTAAAATTTAGGACTTCCTTGCTTTTAGCTTTAGCACTCTGTTTTTGGGAATAGATAATAGCTACTAATAAGGTTAACACTATTACGAAAGTAAGGGAAATTGGTTTTAGTTTTGCCATAATAAAGTCCTTGATTTTTTTAGTGGAGGATTCATTTCTTTTTTTATACAACATTATTCAATTATATAAGACGTTTTGCAAGAGGATTTTGTTCCAAAAAATTGATTTTTTATTAAATATCAGCAGATATGACAAAATAGCATATATTGCTTTAAGATTCAGCTTCTTCATCGATAATGCCGGACGGTGTTTCTTGATCCAGTTCAAGCAGCTTCTCCGATTCGGTGTCAGGCAACTGTTCAACGTCACGAAGTTTTCGCTCCATTTGCCTTGTTCGAACTTCTGTCTGGTCAAGGGTGTTTGTTGCGGTGCTGAGCTGTTTTTTAACCTTTGCCAGGACGTCGCCGAATTTACCGAATTCCGTTCTCACAGCGCCCAGGATTTTCCAGATCTCCGCAGAGCGTTTCTCTACTGCCAGTGTCCGGAATCCGATTTGCAGGCTGTTTAGCAGGGCAGCGCATGTTGTAGGGCCAGTCACAATAACCCGGTATTGCCTCTGAATGTATTCAGCCACTCCGGGCCGGCGCAGGAACTCGGCAAAGAGGCTTTCCGTAGGCAGGAACATTATGGCAAAATCAGTGGTTATGGGCGGATTGATGTATTTGTCCCTTATATCCCTTGCCTCTGCTTTTATACGGATTTCCAGAGCCTTGGAATGCTCTTCAACCTGTTCCCGGTTGGCCTGCTCCTGCGCTTCCAGAAGCTTCTGGTAGTCTTCCTGCGGAAACTTGGAATCGATTGCTAAATATACGGGTTCTTCTATTTCTTTATCCTTGCCGGGGAGCTTGATTGCGTATTCCACCCGTTCAGAGCCTCCCTTTTTGGTGGCTACATTTTTTTCATACTGCTCGGGAGATAGGAATTGCTCCAGAATATTACCTAACTGCGCTTCACCCCAGGTGCCCCGTACCTTAACATTGGTGAGTACCTTTTTCAAATCGCCGACGCCAATAGCGAGATTCTGCATTTCACCCAGGCCTTTGTGAACCAACTCCAGCCGCTCGGAAACCAGCTTGAATGACTCACCCAGCCGTTTTTCGAGCGTGCTCTGCAGCTTTTCATCAACAGTCTGCCGCATCTGGTCAAGCTTTTTTTCGTTGCTCTCCCGAATGTTTTTTAGCTGTGTTTCGATTGTGCTGCGCACTCGTTCAAGGTTTTCCGTCTGTGCCTTTCCTATTTCACTGATTGTTTTTGTAAGGGTTTCTATTGCAGTCCTCTGGCCGGTGGAGACCTCCTCGCGCAGCTCGCGGGAAGCCTTTGCAGATTCTTCTCTTGCAATACGGAACTCATCACGGGTTGCCTTTTCAATGAGCTTGCTCTGGTCCGTTGGCTTTTTTGTAAAGAGGAACAAGGCAATCAGAAGAACAACCAGGACAATCAGGATTATAAGAAGGATAAGATCCATACCACTATACCTTTAGTATTATTAAGTATTTCTTTCAGTCCCGTATTAGTTAATATTAATATATACATATTAATAATTGTTTTGCACATTACAGATAAAATATTTGTTTTATGAGGTAATTGCAAAAGTCACCGAAATGGCAGAGTCCCCTTTGGGGGGAATCCAGCGACTTATACTTTTGCAATTACCTCTTATAAAAGACAATTATGATAATTGCCAAATAATCCGTTTATCTTTTTTCCATATAAATCCCGTTACATAGATTCTTTATTGAAAGAGGTACTTTTTCATAATATAAGTATCTGATAAGGAGTTACAAGAAATATTTTCTATTATAAATAATATTTCAAGAAGTTTAACAGAAGGGAAATCTGTGTCAGACCTGATCAGACAACATATCAAACACCCAACTGTTAACATAACTCTTTTTGCCCGGCCTGTTGACAAAAAACAGGTGCGGATAGTCGCGGTAATGTATGGAATACACCTTTGTTATAATGGCATTGAAGCAAAACTGTCTGATAATTCATTATTAAAGAAATATTCTAAAGCGTTAAAAGAATATCTTGACGGGAAAGTACATAGTTTAGGCAGAATAAAACTTTCCCTTGACGGGTATACTGATTTCCAGAAGAGGGTACTGAAAGCTGCCAGGTCAATTCCAAGGGGGCGTACCGTATCGTACAAGGAACTGGCGCAGATGAGTGGATATCCCAAGGCGGTAAGGGCTGTTGCAAATGTCATGCGTCATAATCCTTTCCCGCTTGTAATTCCTTGTCACCGGGTAATACGAAGTGGCGGATCAATAGGCGGTTTCGGTGGTAAAGTCAGAGGTGCTAATATCAGGTTAAAGCGGAAATTGCTTGAAAGGGAAGGTGTTACTTTATAGAATATAAAGTGTCTTTATGTTTTTTAAGAAGAGGTAGCGGTGCAGGGAGGTAATCAGCTGAAGCGAAGGGCTTCGACCCGGCCAACGGGAGGAAATAGTCGCTTCCCCCACAAAAAAATAATTTTTAAAATATTACGAGGTTTCAATGAAAAACTACATACTTGACACATCAGTATTATTGTACGATTCCAAAGCCCTGTTTGCATTTGAAGAGAACAATGTGATAATACCCATTACTGTCATTGAAGAAATTGACCGTTATAAAAAAGATATTACCGAGACCGGGAGAAATGCACGTGAAACTTCGCGGATACTTGACGGGTTAAGGAAAAAGGGTTCTCTTGCAGCCGGTGTAAAGCTAGACAATGGGGGAGCCTTATATATAAAAATTCACTCGGATACAGATGAAAAAAAACTCCCGCAGGACCTGTTTGAAAATAAGAGAGACATGTTTCTTTTTTCCGTAGCCATAGCAGCCAAAGCAGAGAATAAACATCCCACCGTGTTTGTAACAAAGGATGTTTACCTGAGGATAAAGGCTGATGCACTGGGGATCAAGGTTCAGGACTATGAGTCTGATACTATAGCAATTGAAGAGCTTTACCCGGGGCAGAAAGAGTGCGTTGTGGACGCGGCGAAAGTCGATTCTCTAAAAAAAGGTAAGCCTGTGGCTTTTAAGGGAGAGTTTTTGCCCAACCAGTATGTGACGCTTATCGATAAAAAGAACGAAGAAAATATTACCTATGGCCGTTTTGATGAGTCGAAAGGAGAGATAGTACCGCTTATACAGCATGTAAATGAAGTCAATTGCCGGGTTACTTCACGCAACAGGGAACAGTCGTTTGCTCTTGACGCGTTGTTGAATGATGAAATCGGTTTTGTTACGCTGGTTGGGAAGGCCGGTACTGGAAAAACCTTACTCGCCGTTGCTGCCAGTGTATATAAAACAGTTGATGAGAATGCTTACGACCGTATTCTTGTTTCAAGGCCCACGTTGCCGATGGGGCAGGATATCGGGTACCTGCCGGGGACGGTGATGGAAAAGCTGACGCCATGGATGTATCCCATTTCAGACAACATTGAATTGATTATGCGCAACAGTACCGGCGCCAAGCACAAGATTCGCGGTTTCAGGGAACTGGTTGATATGGGAATTCTTATTGTTGAGCCCCTTACCTTTATCCGAGGCAGGTCGATTCATAACCAGTACCTGATTGTGGACGAGGCACAGAACCTGACGCCGCACGAGATAAAGACGATTATTACCAGGGTGGGGGATGGTACAAAGATAATTTTGACCGGTGACCCCTACCAGATTGATAACCCCTACATAGATTCTTCCAGCAACGGATTGACGTATGTTGTAGAAAAGTTCAAAAAGCAGTCAATTACCGCGCATATTACTCTTACTAAAGGGGAGCGTTCCGCTCTTTCTGAGTTGGCGGCAAATCTGTTGTAAAAACCTATTCATTAGCCTTGTCCGATATTGTGTATTTCCTTAGAATATTTCTCACTATCAGGAAAGTCCCTTTTTTTAGATTTAACGACCCGCTTCACCTGATATTATGGAGCGTAGCGGAATGATTTTCAGCGTGCAACGGTATGTTATGAAATTCCGTCATTAATGTTTTTGCCGCTGTGATGCAGGCCGACGTATTCGAGTACGTGTATGATGTGATGCTCTACTCTTTCGATAGGAATGATGGTATTCTTTGAAAACGCGAAGACAATAAGAGTTCAAGCTTTCACCTTCACGTATTGCGTTTATTGCGAGTTCCTTATGAAGTTCCTTTCCGATTCGTACAACAAATTTACCCGAGTATTCCTTTGCAGCTGTCGCTGGTGGTAAGGGTTCCCCATCTTCTTCATAAATCGCTATCCACTCCTCAACCGCTTGGCAAAGCTCACGATAGACTTTGGCCTCATCATACCCGTGAATCCCACCAAACATAAGCCCGGGACACGTACCCACGTAGCACCGATCTTCTGCCG
>JAUXBV010000282.1 GCA_030619215.1 Fibrobacterota bacterium
AATTTATATTGTCGCTAAAATCAACATTTATAACAATATCCAAGATATGTAAAATTATTATACAAGGAACATTGGTTTTAATTTTCATATTACTAAATATATACAAATAGGTATTTATAAACTCAATAATTTTTAAATATCTTATATTAGCTTTTAAATCAGCCCCCTTAAATCTCTTTTTTAAAGTTTGTCTGTTCAATTTTTATTCTTTCCCCACCCCTAAAAAAAAGGATTTGCCGGAGACATTTTAACCAACGCATTGACACATGTTTTTGTTTCCGCCTATAATACTTTACAAAAAGCGGAAATTGAAACATGTGTCTGTTGTGCGACGTGTTTTTGGTAGTTTCTTTCCTTTAACCTCTCAATTTCCTTGTTAGGGCGGCTTCTTTTATTGCTTTTTATTAATATAGCTTCAATTAAGTTGAATCCAGGCTGCTCTAAAATCCTTATTTCAGCACAAATTGGTCTTGATGTATTATTTACATTTATTTGGTGTAAAATTAAAATCATAGACAAAAGAAGAAATTTCCTTATTTTTCCAGTCTCTTCGGAATTTTATTTTAAATAGTTTTTCTGATAACATTTTATACAAATCTTCATTGAAAGATTCAACCTCTATTTTATTTAACTCTTCAATTCTACCTTTGTGGTTTACAATCATTTTTAACTTTATTTCAAGCGGTGTATATGTGCTATCTTTAGCAATAGATTTACACATAATGTTTTGGATTTTATTAATGATTTGCTCTATCTTGTAAACTATTTGAATCGATTTTCTTGTTCCTACAATATGGTCTTCGATATCACGAGCTTTTATTTTATATTTGCTCTGGCCTTGGCTAAAAACAAAGGGATAGGTAACTTCTGTTGGTGTTTCAACTATTTCAATGTTAGCAAATTTCCAACTTGAAACTTTGTTTAAAATTGTGTTAGTTAATTTTTCATCTTTTACTGTACTTTTAACTAAATCACATGATGACACATCACCATATTTGTCAACGGAAAATTTTATAGTTATTTTCCCAAATATCCCTGGTACCTGTTTTAATCGTCTATTATATGCATACCTCAGGTTTTGAAGGTTTGTCATTACAGTTCTCATAATATTAGCTTTTGATCTTTCAACCATTTGATCTTTATTAATTGTTACGCTGTCAGTGTAAGGAGGTCTAGATAACAAAACAAGCATTGAATCTCTACTTATGTTTTTATGTGTTACTCCATAAACATCTAATGAATTAGTTCCAGCACTCAAACTAAATGCGCAACTAATAAAGGTTAAATAAAATATTAATCTTATTCTTTCCATTTATGTAATTCCCTTCAAATACAATGTGTCCAATTCTGCCGTCATTGGTAACAATTGATTATTCTATTTAGATCTTTTAATTTATTTTTTTTAAGCCGCCCGCTCTTTTAGAAAGAAGCTACCGAAAATATGTTGCACAACTAGTTATATGCCGGACATATAAAAAATAATTAACCAACAAAATGTCAGGCATACATTCCAGAAAAACTTATAATCAATACATTTTCCCGGATTAAACATTTTTTAACAAACACATTTTCACCGCATTTCATGAAGACAATTCTATGATGGTCACAGCGGCACAGAAATATTTGTCTTAAAGAAGTTAAATAATTGATTTCAGTATAATAAAGAGGTTCAAACGGTTTAGAGGTTTCTTAACCATGAACCAGGAGCCGGGAGCCTTGAACTATTCTTCTCATGTTCATTTTTTATCAGTATACGGCTCTATTTGCAGTTCATTCATAGCCTCCTCTACCGTATAGAAAGAACCGGTAATACAGACTACACCCTCACATTTCTCTAAAGCGGATTTTACAGCATCTTCAACTTTACCAACCATTTCAAATTTCTCTTTGAAATCTTCAGGGATTTTTTCTGCCAGCTCTTCAATTTGTGCTGCCCGCGGAGTTTTAGGCTGTGTAACAATAATTAAATCCGCACATTCGGCATATTTCCGGAACATGAATTGAGCATCTTTATCTGCTAAGATCCCTGCAACTATACAAACCGGGGTATTCCTGAACCGCTGTTTGATCAATTCACAAAGCTCCACGGTTGCCTGGGGATTGTGGGCTACATCAAATACAGCCTTCTTTCCTTTAATTTCACAAATCTGAAATCTGGCCGGCAGGAATGTTTTACTTATCGCTTCGCTCATTGTTTCTTCATCAGCAAGGTTAAGCTGTTCAACTGTTTTTATTGCACATAATGCATTCATGACCTGATAGGTACCGCTAAAAGGTACGGTGAATTCGGTATTTTTATATTGGAACTTGCTTCCAGTGTCTGTTTGTTTAATTTTCCGTACCTCGTCTTTGTCAACGAAGTAGTGAGGTAGTTCCCTTTCATGTAAAATATTTTGGGCCATTTCGGTAACCTCATGATACTCCTGTTCGGCAAGAATAACCGGTACATTCTCCTTTACAATACCGAATTTCTCTTTCGCAATGGAGATTATATCGGTCCCAAGGTATTCTGTATGGTCAATACCGATATTGGTAATAACCGATACTTGAGGAATAATGATATTCGTCGCATCCAGGCGCCCTCCCATCCCGGTCTCCATTATTGCCCAGTCTATGTCCCTCCTTTTAAAAAGCTCAAAAGCAATCAGTGCGGATATCTCAAAAAAGGTAAGAGAATAGCGGTTAGCAATATCTTCAATATCCAGATAGACGTCAAGCCACTCCTGAGTTGCCACCGGTTTACCGTTAATAATAAAACGCTCCTCAAACCTTACAATATGGGGTGAAGTAAACATACCTGTGGAATATCCCTGGTATCGAAGTATTGACTCAAGGAAGGCACATACGGAGCCTTTACCGTTGGTACCTGCAACATGAATTGATTTATAAGCGTTCTGGGGATTATTAATACACTCAGTGGCTTCTGAAATACGCTCCAACCCGAACTTTACGCCCTGAGTCGTACGCTCAAAAAGTCTCTTTAGGATTTCTTCTCTGTTTTGCATACCATATAGACAAAATACAAGGTTATGCAGCAGGGCCTTCCGTAGAGCAGAAAAGCTCTTTCAGCATTGTATAATTCAGTTCATCAAGGCTCTGCACAACAATATCAGCATCTTTTAACATACTTGCCGGACGGGTTGTTGCAACCCCAACCGCCTTCATGCCGCCGTTATGGGCGGCAGCAATACCGGCAGGCGCGTCTTCAAAAACAACGCAGTGCCTGGGATTGCATTTAATCCGCCCGGCAGCAATGAGAAAAACCTGCGGGCTGGGTTTGCCCTCTGCAACATCCTCTCCACATACAATTGCATCAAAAAAATCACCTATGCCAAGCTGCTGCAATGCCACCTGAATATTAAGGCGGTGGGTTGATGTTCCTATTGCGCACGGTATATTCAAATCTTTAAGGACTGCTAGAAATTCAACAACACCTGGAAGAGGGCTCAATTCTTCCTTCATCATAATCTCACGGTACAGTGCTTCCTTCCGAAGAGAGAGCCTGTTGATCTCACCAGGATCATTCGTCCAGTGGAGAATCTGAGGAATAATCATTTCATTCCTCATGCCGAAACTTTTCTGAAAATGGCCTGTAGGAAGTGAGAGCCCTTCCTCAGTGGCAAGCACATCCCAGCTCTTTTCATGACATTGGGACGAATCAATAATTATTCCGTCCCAGTCGAATATCACACCTGTTCTCATAGAAAACCTTTATATTCATTAAACAGTCTCTCAATTATAAAATATATATGATTTTTCTTCAAATGTTATTTTGTAAAGAAAAAATATTTGATGATCATAAATTAAACAATTCATAAGTTCAAAAGCTGAGAACCTGGAACCCGAAACTGCGTTTCAGATTTAAAGCTCTATTGTGCTCCCTGGTGAGTTATATGCAGATGCAATTACCCCGGGGTAAAGCACTTATTGAGAGAGTAATTGCTTTTTAAACTCCATAAAATCCTCTTCTGATATAACTCCGGCATCTCTAAGTTTAGCAAGGTTTTTCAACTCGTCAGCAAGTGAAACAGTATCCTGTTGTAATACACTTTCTATTTCATCCTCAGCTTCTGCAGTTTCCGCCATTTCTGCCTCCTCTAATTCCCTGGCTTCCTCTGCCTTACGCTCCTCTTCGGCAATCAGCGCCCTCTCTTTAGCTATTCGTTCCTCTTCCGCTTTTTTTGCTTCCTCCGCTTTCCCGGCTTCCTCTGCACTGCGCTCCTCTTCAGCCTTCAGCGCCTTCTCTTCAGCTATCCGCTCCTGTTCCGCCCTTTTTGCCTCCTCCATTTTTCCGGCCTCTTCTGCCTTACGCTCCTCCTCTTCTCTTCGTGCCTCCTCTTTTGCTATACGCTCCTGCTCTGCCTTTGATTGCAATCCCAGCTTTCTACTTATTCTTTCTGCACCCTCTAATGCTTCGGGAAAATCCGGGATATTGCCAAGCACCTCTTCATAAATACCAAGTGCACTTTCATCCTGATTCATCCCCTCATAGCACTTACCCATATAGAACAGATATTCCATATTATTCGCATTAAAGGCGAATGCTTTACTGAAATACTCCAGTGCTGATTCATAGTTACTCCTGAGCAGCTCTATCCTGCCGATGCCTGAAATGGCATATTGATTATCCAGGTCCTTTTCCAAAACCTTATTGTATTTTTTCCATGCCTCACTGAAAAATGACCTTGATTCGTCAATTTCACCCTGAATAATGAAAGACCACAGTGAATTGGGGTCTATTATGTTATCGAGAAAAGCCCTTTCACCTTCCTCAATGTTACCGCTGAGAGAATAGGCCCTGAACATCCAGAATAACATCTCGCTGGTCGCTTTCCCATCTTCGATCACTTTTAGAAAAATGTCAATTGCCTCTTTGTATTTCCTTTGCAGGACCAGCTTCTTTCCTTTCCGTATCATAGGGCTCTTTTTGGTTTCTCCTTCTGTAGAGGCCTTTGGATAAACAGCCGGAGTAACGGGCGGCTTCTTTACTACCGCGACTACCGGCTGCACAGCAGGCGTAACCGGCTCTTTCTTCCCGGCAATTCGTGCTTCCTCAGCCTTACGCTCTTCTTCTGCCCTGCGCGCCTCCTCTGCTCTCCGCTCCTCTTTAGCTTTACGCGCCTCTTCAACCCTTCGCCCACTTTCAGCACTCCGCGCTTCTGCAGCCTTTCGCGCTTCTTCAATCCTTCGCTCACTTTCAGCCTGTCGTGCCTCTGTAGCTTTTCGTGCCTCTTCTACTCTTCGTGCCACTTCAGCCTCTCGTGCCTCTTCAGCTTTACGTGCTTCTTCAGCAGCCCTTGCCTCCTCAATCTCACGTTCTTTCTCACAAAGCGCTATCTCCTCCTGCAGAGGCTTTTGAATTTCCTTCAGGTTTTTAGCGAGGTCAGCAACCCGAACAGCCACATCATATTTCTTGACTAAACGATAAAACCTGGTGGTCGAAAGATAGGCGGGTGGGTATTTCAGGCCAAGTTTGTGAAC
>JAUXBV010000246.1 GCA_030619215.1 Fibrobacterota bacterium
AACTCTAATCTCTGCAATCAGGAAATAAAACGAGATGAACATGATAACGATTCGTCCGGTTATAGACCCGGTTTCTGCAATAACCTTTTGTAAAAAAATAGTTGCTATTGCAAGTAAAGATACTATACCCCAGGCGGTTATATACTCAATAGCACCTTTTGATATTAATGGAATAACGATATGCGGGCTGGTCTTGATAATTGCGTCAGGGATTGAGTGGGCTATGCTGGCAGATGCAAAGGCCATTGGAAAATATACCCAGCCGAGAATAAATAAAAATATACCGGCTATATCAGGAGGGCTGCCTCCGTGTATAATAAATACATAGAATATATACGGAGCGGTAGAAATAATCAGCACTGCCAGTGTCTTTACAAGGGGCGTGAGGAAAGAGCTGATGCGGAAAACGGGAAATTCAGGCGCATCTTCCTTTTCTTCTACACTGTTTACGATAATATCCATCAGGTAACCGCACAGGTACCCGGCTGGCAGGCCACCCACGACAAGCCAAAACAGCAGTGAAAAGGCAACCTGTTTCAATAAAACAAAGAAGATCGAGCCTGTTATCAGTATAGCAAGGTTGTTTCCTCTGAAAGGATATATAACGGCACTGGTCAGTTCGCGGAGGAGTGGTTTCACTTGCGGTTTGTGAAGATTCGGGTTGTAGCACTTATTGCAGATATATTTATCGCCGACTTTATATACTCTGTTACCGGGAACTTCTTTCCTGCACTGTGCGCACGTTACCCCGCTGAAAAAATTCAATAGGCACTTCCTTGTATGTAATACCAATAAACCACTGTAAATCTACAATCCCACCAATTTACTACTTATCGATAATTAAATTTTCACATAAAAGGTAACAATAATCAAGAAAAGAATTCAGAGACGGAGAGAAAATATTAATATATGATTCTGCCGGTTTAATCAAATTTTACTAAAGAAAATGGCTGAATTTGGCAAAAAGAAACAATTGTTTTTAAAAAAAGGTTATGGAAAAATGTAAGGGGAATGTTTTTATTTAATTTTTTGTCTCCGTCTACAGAATCCGCAACTAAAAACATAAACATAATTAACATAACCGTATTTTAAAACGTTTAAAAGGAGAATTCCTTAGTTCCGCATACTAGTTCAGGTTGAGAAAATTTGTCTATACAGCGAATAAAAACCCGAAAAACACACTAAAAAAACCAGTTATTGATTTTATTGAACATATATTTCGTAACTTGGTGTATTTGCGTACAAAAAATCACAAATCACGAAGATTTAAGTACTTTTTCAAGGTGGTTGGTATGTATTTTCATTACACCCTGTCCTTTACCGATTTTAATATCTTTTTGCGTTAAACACTCACCATTAGTGGAACCTGAAGTGAAAAACCAATATATCTGGTTTTAGTCGCTTTTTAAATTCAGATACTATTGGGAATACTGCTGTATCAGTGTAATGACGAGGGGGGTCGTTACTAACACAAGGGATACATGTGCAGTTGGCGTGCATATAGATACCCACCCCCCACATAAAGAAGTGTATTCAAAAGTGAAGAGATACGGGGAATACTCAATGAAAATCACCCAAATAATAAAAGCATTAAGTTGTTTTTTTATAATTGCCGGATCCTGCTATACATCGGTACAGGGGCCGTATTATGATGACGTTCGCGCATTAGGTATGGGAAATACCACAGTCTCCGTTACCACTGACAGGACTGCAATATTTCACAATCCTGCCGGTTTATGTTTAATAAAGGACAAGGCTCAGATATCTTTTACACCTATTGCCTTTTCTATTGACGGAGTCTTTTTTTCATTGCTTGATCAAATGATTATACATGGTCATAAACTCGAGGACCTGGCTTTAATTGATGATGAATTTATTGACATGATCAATAAATACGACGGGCAATGGGTTGGCCTTGAATATATTCCTGAAGTTACCGTTGCTACAAAGAGAATGGGCTTTGGAATGTATAGTGTTTTTCCGATTGGCGTTAGAATCGAATCGGGCCATTTAATTCCGAAACTTGTGCTTCGCGGGCAGAGGGACCTGGTTTTTACCTGGAGTGTAGGCTTCCCCCTTCGCTCTGAAAATAACTACGGCGGCATATCTATAGAATATTTACAGCGTACACCGCTGGAAATGATGACGACTTACTCGGAAACCTTTCATTTATTTAATGAAATATCAGAGAGCCCTTTAGGTATCATCGGCGATTATTCCAAGATAAAGCATGGGGTCAGCCTGGACGTTGGTTTCATGCATAATTTAAAGAATGGATTCAGGCTTGCCTGGGATGTAAAGGATGTTCTCGGCATAGTGGGCGGTAGTTTTGTTGTTCCTCCACAGGTTGACCTGGGTTGCGCATATTATTTCCCGCAGGTAGAGAGAGTGAAGGCTATTAGAAATCTTATTCTTGCTTTTGAGATAACCAATGTTTTTGGTATTGAGCCAATAACTGAAAAATATGAACAGTTTTTAAAGAAGATGCATTTTGGCGCTGAGCTTGATTTGAATTATGTAGCTCTTCGACTTGGCCTTAGCCAGGGCTACCCTACGGCCGGATTTGGGCTCAGGTTCGGCATGTTCAAAGCTGATTACAGCTTTTTTACGGAAGAGCTTGGTTATTATGCAGGACAGCTGCCTAAGAATAAACACATTCTGGCATTGGGTATAGAGATCAACGTACCGGATGAAAAGGCACAGCGTGCCAATATACAACTGGGCAATCTTTACAATAAAGCCATGACCTTATACAGCCAGGGGAAATACTACGAGGCACTTTATATCTATGGAGAAATTCTTACCGACTATCCCGAGTTTTTTAAGAATGACTGGGTGCAGCTTTATTACAGCCTCTGCCAGGAATATATGGACATGAGAGAAATCGCAAAGGTAAACTTTATCAAGACGAGGAGAAGATACTCGAAAAGCGATGTGGTACCCTATTCTGCACTTGGCGTCATGCGTCTTCACTATCGCAACGGTAAGAGCAGTAGCGTTGCCAAAATGTTTAAATATTTAAATACCCCCCAGACACCGGATTCATTAAAATATCATGCCTACTATTACCAAGGGGAGCAATACCTGCGGGATGGAGAGTATCAGAAAGCTATAGAAATTTTAAGAAACATCCCGGAAAAGCATCCCGAATACATTTTTGCACAACACTCACTGGCTGTTACATACGCCTTAAATGATGAGATAAACTCAGTACCTGATGTGCTTTACAACATCATTCAAATGACTCCGGAAAACAAGGAAGAGGAAGAGGTTATTAACAGGTCGCTGGTCTTTTTCGGGTATATATTCTATGAAGGCCTTGGAGGACAAAAGCGTCAATTCTCAAATGCTGTTGCTGCGCTCAGAAAAGTTCCTGAGACCAGCTACTATTATGAGGATGCACTTCTCGGCCTTGCATGGTGCGGCGCTTCAGCCAGCCAGTGGGAGGACTGCTTAAACGCCTGTAAAACACTCAGAACGGTGAGTAAGAAAAAAGTCATTCACTTTGAGACATTATTACTTGAAGCTTATATCAAAATATTGCATCAGGAGTATGAAGAGGCCCTGTCTATTCTTTCCGATGCGGAAAAAGAGATAAAGGCCCTGGGGCCACCGTCCAAATCTGAGAAAAATGCCTCTGTACTTGAGTATGGTAATAAACGTAAGGCTTATGATAAAACAGCTTCCGAAATAAACAGGATTGCATTAACGAAACAAACTTCATCAACGAAAAAACAGATTGACAGCCTCAGGACCCCGCAGGTTGACCAGAAAAACAAGTTGAAAGAATTATCCATATTTTTTGATGAATTTGAAAGGCGGTCGTTTTTCGCAAGAAACATTGAAAAGGTTCGTTTTGATATAGAATTCGCCCTTATTAAGACTGAAAAAATCATAAACCAGAAAGCATTTGAAAGAAAAGTAAAAAAAGAGGTCAAAGAGGCAAAACAGATCGACGATGAAATGAAAAAGCTTGAGGAAGAATTGAAAACGCTGGAAAAAGATAAGAAAAAAGAGTAATCAAGCCGGGGAAACGTCCGCGAGTAAAGTTGTAATATAAATTGAGCACAGCCACCCGAATATCAATCAGTCAGGCACCTCACCCACTGCAGGAAGTTATGGTTTTCAGAATTAGACTCGTAGTCAAGTTCAACAATCGGGCTGTCTTTTGATGCTACGATAATATCCAGCCTTTCCTCGTAATGCTGGCGGTTAAAGATAAACCTGTTGACAAATGTGCCGTTGGATTTAAAAATCAGGACCTCGGCATAGTCTTCACAGTCGACACGAACAACCATTTCACCGTTTTTGCGCGACGCCAGAATGCGGGCACATAAGATCTTCTCACCGGGCGGATAGTTAAATGACCTGACAATCATCCACGGTGCCTTCAGGATAATGCCGTAGGGGCAGGTTACCGAGGGATTCCTGGCTAATTTATCAAAAATGCCGCGTAATTTTCTTGGAACACCATTGCGGCCCCTTACCAGTTTTTTCTTAATATCCTCGTTCTGAGCCCGGGAAATATAGCAGACATAGCCGCCCTTTTTAAGGTGTGACTCTTTTGCCTGTATATATTTTTTCGTTTTCGGTTCAACCAGGGTAATTTTGGGAATTGAAAAGTTACCCTCTGGTTTTACTTTACAGTCTAATTCAACCGGAACATATTCAATGCATTTTTCATCGGTAAAAAGATCTCCAAGCTCAGGTGGTGTTTCGCAGGGAAAAGCTTTATAGATATAGTATGCCCGTTTTCGTACGTCAATTCTTTTCTTCTCATAATCGATGGTGCCGTAATACACATTCCCGGTTTTACCGACTGCAGGCAGGAAAACATTCCGCTTCACTTTTTTTACCGTATAATAGGTATCCTCATCCTCACCGATTATTACATCCATGTTTTCCGACTGTAAGATTGTATCGGTATAAAGGATATTACCGGCCTGGTCAAAAACAAAATATGTCTGAAAATCCTCCTCTTCCCTGGTACCGCCACGGACCGTAACGGCTGAGTACAAACAGTTATTATCATGGGTATATATTTGTAACGGTTTCAAAGTCTGCATCCTCTGTAAATCTTTTCCAAACTTCATTCCCGGGAAAATTGATTTGTATTTGTCGCCTTTGACATTAACAATCGGTGAGGATGACGAATAATATTTATCCACCGACCACCAATTGTCTCCGTTATCCATCGAAGTAAAACCGACAAGACGCGGTATGGCACAGAAGCATTCCAGCATATCATCGGTTATGGAGTTAAAAGCAAGGTTGTACACCTGTTTATTTTTTGTTTCTTTAAAGAATTTATAACCGGTTTCGCTTAGAGGCGCCCTTCCACGCTTGAAAAGCTTCTTTTCATATAATGTTGTGGGATGCTTGCCGTGGGATTTGTCCTTGTAATACAACACAGTGGAAGGATTTATTGGAAATGCACATATCATTCTATCAGGGTTATTTTCCGACATGCCCTTATTACTTTTAAAAACCGAATAGGAATCAACAATACGTCCTTTTTGATTATAGAGCACATACCCGTACTTGGAATAAAAAAGAAGATTGTCATCCTTCATTATTACAGGGCCCGACAAAGCATCATTTATCCTTTCAACCTTGTTTATATTAAAGAGGCTCTGTTTTGAGGCGTCATTAATAAGGGGAATGGTAAACAGCAGCGTGTCAAAAGCTAACTGGGCATATAACGGCAGAGCGCAGAGAATTATGGAAAAAACAGAGAAAACAATTTTATTCATCATGATCAATAAGCCTGTTTTTCAAATACACCAAGGTATTATTAATATAGTGAATGTAATGTTTTGCAAGCAGGTTTGGGGTGTGGTTTTTAAGCC
>JAUXBV010000532.1 GCA_030619215.1 Fibrobacterota bacterium
GCGGTGGCGCTATTGGCCTCGAGATAGCTACATTCTTTGCAGAAGCCGGATCAAAAGTAACGGTAATTGAACTATTGCCTGATATAGCCACACCTGTTGACAGGGAGATCAGCGCAATCCTTAAAAAAGAAATGAAGAAAAAGGGTGTTGCATTTTATTTAGAGTCAAAAGTTACATCAATAGGCGACCATACCGTTACCTTCGAAAATAAGGAAAAAACAGAGACGATTGAAGCTGACATTGTTCTCTCCAGCGTTGGCCGCAGGCCGGTAACCAGGGAGATCGGCCTTGAAAACATCAATGCAGCATGTAAGAATGGTGCAATAGTAACAGATGAACATTGCCATACAAATATTACCGGCGTATGGGCTGCGGGCGATGTAAACGGGAAATCCATGCTGGCCCACACAGCGTATCGGGAGGCGGATGTGTGTGTTAACAATATCCTCGGCAAAAATGAAAAAGTGAATTATAACGTAATCCCGGCTGTAATCTATACTCACCCGGAAGTCGCAACCGCAGGTTTGACAAAAGAAAGCGCTGAAGAGCTTGGCTACGAGCCTGCCGTTACAAAGCTGCCCATGTCTTATAACGGCCGTTACCTTGCAGAAACCAGCGGCCAGCGCGGTATGTGCAAGGTCGTTGTTGACAGGAAATCAAAAACACTCCTTGGTGTTCATATAGTCGGAGCTTCCTGCTCGGAAATGATCTTCGGTGCTGTACATATGATAAATCAAAAAAATACAATTGACGATATAGGGAACACCGTATTCCCTCATCCTTCCGTGTCTGAGATTCTGAAAGACACGCTATTGAGCGAAGTAAACTCTCCATAAAAAATTTGGACTGATAAAATAGATTAATATTTATCAGCCCTTTCTTAATAGTTTTGTCCCTCTTAAGAATGGCTATCTGCATAAAGAAAACTGCAGATTGTCTGCACATTATATTTTAAAATCTTCAAGCGTTATTCTTACTCAGAAAGGATAAAAATGAATAGCATAAATCAGAGGCTCAGCAGCCATGGAAGGTTTGGTCTAATTCTTGTCATAATAGGACTGCTTCTGGCTGTTGATTCTATACTGAAGCTTACATTGATCTATAAGCTCTGGCCTGTTTTAATCACCATTGTTGGTGTTGGTTTTATTGGGATTTTCAAGCAGAGAGATAGAAAAGAATCACTCTATCTTAGTGTAGGAATCTATTTCATCGGTTTCAGCTTTCTCGCCTTATACTGCAACTTTACATCCTGGTCAGCCCTTTCAACACTGTGGCCTCTCTTCATTGCAATTCTTGGAATAACATTGATCGGAAGCTTTATATTTTGCCGGCATCAGAAAATGCGGCTTCTTTTGGGACTATTGCTCATATCGGTTTCCACTGTTTTATTCTTTGTTTTTGCTCTTGACAGCCGGCTGTGGTGGACGGGATTTATCCTTGGCGGAATCAGTATTTTAGCATCGGAGCTGGCAAAGTGAGCAAGGAGAATAAAAAGTCAATTGTATTCCTGGAGCCCGTTGGTAATGAATCAAGCGTGTTTGAGAACTATATGCGCCTGCCGTTAACCGGATGCCTCTGTCTTGGCACAATTTTGCACAACAACGGGTACAAGGTCACTATTGTAAATGAAACTATCCTGCAGAAGAGGATCGACCCTTTCGACCTTCACGCGGATGTTTTCTGTATTACCTCCCTGACGGTCAGTGCAAACCGGGCTAAAACTCTCGCTGGCCAGATCAGACGAATATACCCGAAAAGCAGGATTATTATTGGCGGCATTCATGCGTCTTTGGTGCCCGAAGATTTTACAGATGTAGCTGATTATGTGGTAAAGGGAGAAGCGGAAGGCATTATTGTTGACCTGGTGGAAGGTGTATTTAAGGAAAAGGTTGTAGACGCCCCTCCTGTTGATGACATAGAACAGTTGCCGCTAATCAACTACGGGCTTCTGGAAGGATACAAATCCCTGAGCATTATCCCCATCATGACTTCCCGGGGATGTCCCTTTGACTGCAGTTTCTGCACGGTAACAAAGATCTTCGGCAGAAAGTTTCGAATGCAGTCAGCTGAACGTATTCTTGCAGAGATAAAACACGCCCTGACCTACTTCAACACAAGAGATATTTTCTTTTATGACGACAACTTCGTGGCAAACAGGGGCCGAATCGAGGAGCTGTGCAACCTGATTCTCAAAGAAAAACTTGACATCGTTTGGACTACGCAGGTGCGATCAGATATAGCACGCAGCCCTGAGCTACTTGCTAAAATGAAAAAAGCCGGATGCCGGTGGTTCGATATCGGTTTCGAATCCATAAATGATGAAACCCTTAAAGCATTGAATAAATCCCAGAGCCGGCTTGATATTGAAAACGCCATCAGGGTAATCCATGAACATGGAATTAATATTCACGGCATGTTTATGTTCGGGGAGGACCACGACACGGAAGAGACCATTAAAGAAACCGCAGAGTTCGTCATTAAGCAGCATATTGACACGGTACAATTTATGATCCTTACCCCGTTTCCAGGCACAAAAATCTTTGATAAAATTGTGGAGGAGCAGAGGTTCTTTCACAACCAGTGGGATTATTTCGACGGGATGTATATTGTCTTTCGACCGCACAATATGAGCGCTGCAAGGCTCCAGCAGCTAACCATGGAAGCGTACCTGAAATTCTACTCCCTTCGCCGCCTTTTACTGGACTGGCTTAAACTAACACTTAATATTTTTATCGACGCCCTTGTCTGGGACTTCAGAAAAGTTTTTCGCTATGGTTTAGATACCATGTTCCTAAAAGCAGGCGGCAAATTCCTCGTCAGTAAATATATCCACAGGTATGATTCATACATTAAATTTTTAACCGAAGCGGATGTAGATATACCAATTCGGAATGGAAAAAAATAATGTAATACAGGAAGTTAAATATCTGTGCATTAGGACCATCTGTTGCAACCGGTAAAGAAGGGGTGATTGCTGAAGTTATTGAAGTTAAAAATTTTAAAGACCTGGAGAAATCGGGAAAGAAAAAGATAAAAGGAAAGATTGTTTTTTTAACAGGGAACTACAATCAGGTGCTGCTGCGATTGCAAGTATGGTTTATCTTATTGGTAAGAGGGGGATAAAGAAGTAACGGTTTAATTAGGGCTTGCTGAATAAGTTTTTTCAGACAACAAAATATCCAGCAAATAGAATTCGTGGTGTGATTATTATGTCACTATTA
>JAUXBV010000008.1 GCA_030619215.1 Fibrobacterota bacterium
AAATTTATTTGTTAGTACTCATTATCTCTCTTAAAAGAGACTCAATATTATCCTATACTTAGATAATATCACTCTTCGATACCAAAGGTGTTGCCGTTAACGGGAACACCTTTGGTATTATCTCAAAATTTAATTTATAAAATATGACAACTTACTTTGTTACGACAAATTTCTTTACCAGCTTATTATTATTTATGCCCATTCTTAAATAATAAATGCCATTACTTATGTCGCTGCTGTTAAATCCAACAGAATGATCTCCGGCGTTCTGATTTTCATTGAGAACCGTCTTAATCAAGGCGCCTCTGGAGTCATAAAGAGAAATAGTTACCAGTCCCTTAACAGGCAAAGAGTAGGCAATTCTGCCGTATTTTCCATTGATAGTAATTCTACTCCCTGCTTTATCAATTAAATCCTCTGAAATACCCTGCGAGCTGATCTGTATCTCGCCCTGATAGGGAAGGTAATTATGTGCCTTTACGTTAATCTTCAGCTTCCCGCCAGGATTGGCATTCACAAAACTTGCCAGTGCCTGATCGTTAATATTACACTTACCGTCTTCTCCGGTCAACTGTGCGCAGATTATTGTGTCTGCCCGGCCATTGCCGTCAAGCAGTGCAACCCAGGTATACGGTTTTTGGGTATCCCAGGTAAATGTCGTACTGCTTAACGTCGTAGGATGGTCTGCCTGAAGGTTCTGCGGTATTTCCGTCCACATGGAAAGTGCCGGATCTCCGAGGATAGTCCACTCATAGCACATATATTTCATCTGTCCGTAATAGGGTGGTTTTGTAATATCAGATTCAATAATTAAATCAGCATTTATCTCTTTTGAATAACCATTCATCATCTCCGCATGATGCAGCTTTTTATTAAAAATTGCGTCATGAAAATATCGTTGATATCTTACGCTTGATCCATCCGTACCATCAGCGCTTGCAGTCCCGTCATCCCCCAGGCCATACCTGGTGCAGCTTAAAAATATTATTGCGGCAGTCGGAATCCCTACAGTAAATTGTTCAGCTATACAGTCAGACGTATAACTACCTCCCGGAGTTTTGTTATCAAAAGACCCGTTATAACAGCCTGTTGTAGAAGCAAAGAAAAAATTGGCATTGGTACCATTATTAGTAAAATTACTGGTATTAACATCGTTATTATACAATTTCATAATGTAAGTATTGTTTGAATGTCCTACATGGTTCAACCAGCAAATTTTATCGTTTTTGATAGCATTTGTCAAGGTGGTCTTTGTCCAGGTGTTATCTTTATCATATAATTCAGTTATATCCCAACTGCTGGGGAGTCCTTCCGTCGTATACCCGTTTTGTGTACATGTGCCTTTTAGCAGCAGCATTTCATCTTTTCCCCAGCACTCAACCGGGTGGTCGGGAGGTCCCCACGCGTACTCTCCTGCAAGTAAAGCGTTCTTTGTTTCATTTACAACCGGCGTTTCCATGTATTTTATCGTTTTATCCATAAGATTGGTTAATTCAGAAGCATTGTCAGCAGGAAAACGGGAAGCATAAACCTCCCAGCCTATATCCTCAGTGCCGAACTCACCATAATACTGATTGCTACCTTTCCAGTCCCCGTCAAGGCATGAAAAATAACAATCTGCAGCAACGTCCTTGTCATCATAATAATCCGAGCCATAATCATAAAATGACGCATGCATTCCACGATGTGGAACATCATTTGAATTACTGTTGTCATCATCCCCGCCAAGCAGGACATAAACGATATTGTGATTCTCATATTCCTGGATTATATAGTTTCGAACCTTATCCGCATCATCATCACCGCTCATATTGGATTTAATATCCGACATGGAGGTAACTTTTGTTCTCATGGCTCTTCTGGTGTTGAACTCAACAAAAGCGCCATAATTATTCTGTATTGCGTCCGAGGCTACGATCAGATACTCATAATCGCCCGGGTTCCTTTCACTGTTGGGCAGGGCGTCTACTGCTTCCGGGTTGTCAACAAGGTTCTTCAGTTGGCTTTTAATAAAGCTGTTGCATTTATAAACCGGTAAATCCCTAGTTACAACAGTATTTACTTTAACGGCAATTTTATTGAAGTATTGTAATACACCTGATACCGGATTATACTGAATCGGATTTAAAACGGTAATGAAGATAATATGGCCATTCTTTTTGATTGTGTAAAAATTCTCGGATTTAACCGAACCGGGATGAAATTCGTCCCTTTCATAAACCGGCGAGCTGCGTTTTAAATAGTCATTCGGCGGCATAAAAGATATTCTCCCGCCTTGCGTAACAGGTTTAAGGTAATAGCTACCTGCTAATGTAATAGGGTCTCCATATTCAACATCAAAAGAGACTGGCATCTCCCCTTTGGGAACAAGCAGCCTTACCGGTCTTACCGATACTAACGGCGCAAAGGCTTCTTTGCTTAAACGGCAGCCCCGTATAATTGCCGCTCCTTTTGAAATAACCGGTTTTGTGAAAAAATAATCCTCCTTAATTTCCGAGGCAAACAGCAAACAGGGAATTATTAATAAGGGAAGAAGTTTTTTTAACATACATACCTCCAGGTTTAAGTTTTTTTTCATGGTTATTTATGGTTATTTATAGTATAAATATAACCAATTAGAAATAAATACCGGAAAATAATTCAATAATTCATTAAAAAAACGTTCACTGGCAGAGAACAACAATTTATTAATACATTACCTATTTTGCCACCACAAATTTTGTTACAACCTTGTTACTATTTGCAGTAACTTTCAGGTAGTATATACCATTGGAAAGATATCTATTTCCAAATGTTACTGAATGCTCTCCGGCACTCTGCATCTCATTTACAACGGTTTTAAGCAGAGCCCCCCGTGAATTATAAACCGATATATTTACCGGCCCATTAGCTGACAAACGGTAATTAATACGGCCCGTTCTATTATAAAAAGTAACCTTATAATCCCTGAACGAATTCCCATTAGTACTATTGATATTGCCAATATTTATAAGTACTTCACCCTGATAGGGTAAAAAGTTATGAGCCTTTACGTTTATTTTCATTTTTTTACCCTGGTTTGCCAGGAGATAGTTTGTTAAGGCTTCCTCTTCGATTTCACACTTGCCGTCCTCCCCTGTCATTTGAGAGCTGATGATACTGTCACCAGCCTCAGTGAGAAGGGCAACCCAGGTATAAGCTTTTTTGGTGTCCCATACAAACCTCGGCTCAATAAATTCATCCGGATGGTCTGCCGAAAGCTCCTGCGGCACTTCCGTCCAGATTGAAAGGGCCGGGTCTCCAAGCATACATATATCATAGGCAGCCCACTTTACCTGTCCATAATATGGAGGTTTATGAAGGTCGGGATCGCAGATAATATCCTTATTCACCTCTTTTGAATAGCCGTTCATCATCTCTGCGTGGTGTATCTTGTGGCCAAAGATCGCATCATGAAAATACCGGTGAATCCTCTGGCCCGAACCGTCATGGCCTGAGCTTCCCTGATATCCGTCATCACCGAAACCGGATCTTGTGTTACTGATAAAAGCAACAGCACCATTTGATATCCCTGCAGTAAAATATTCACCGATACAATCGGCGCTGGTATATCCTGTTTTAGTCCTGTTATCAAATGATCCCGGGTAGCAGCCCTGGGTGTAGGCAACGAAAAAATTCGCATTTGTGCCGTTATTCTTGAAGTTGTTATTGGTAACATCGGACGAATATACCTTCATTATGTAACTGATATTTGAATGTCCCAGATGGTCGATCCAGGCAACTCCCTTGTCGTTCACATTACTTAAAAATGTCGACTTCGACCAAGTTCCGTCTTGATCGTATAATTCGGTTGTAGTCCAGCCCGAGGTAGGAAAACCAGTGGTCGTGAAATTATTTGCCGTGGAAACCCCTTTAAACTGTATCATGCACATTTTTCCCCAGCAGTCCACCGGGTGGTCCGGAGGGCCCCACAGGTGCTCACCTAAAAGCATATTTCTTTTAACCTCATCTGCAACCGGCTGCTCAGAATATTTTATAGTTTTGTTGATCATATTATTTAATTCAGTGGAATTATCCACAGCAAAACGGGCTGCATACACTTCCCACCCTATGTCTTCACTACCGGGCTCACCATAATAACTGCTTCCCGCGACCTGCCAGGTCCCGTCAAGACAGGAAAAATAGAGATCACCGGCTACATCCTTATCATCGAAAAAATCCGTTCCATAATCATATAACTGAACATGCAATCCGCGATGCGGGATGTCATTGTCATCATTATTTTCATCATCTTCACCAAGCAAAACAAATACAATGTTATGCTTCTCATATTGATCGGCAATGTATTGCCTGAGCTCATCCGCATCATCTTTACCTGTGAAATTGGCCTTCACATAGCTGATCGACTGAACCCGTGTTCTCATACCCCGCCTTGTATTAAAGCTGATCAATTCACCAAAGGAGTTTTCAAGCGCATCTGTTGTTACTATCAGGTAATCATAGTCATCAGGCCCTCTTTTTGTAAGGGGCAATTTATCTACGGCTTCAGGATTGTCAACATACAGCCTTAACAGGCTCTTGACCCATGGGAAGCATTTATACGAAGGTGCGTCTCTTGTAACTTCAGTAGTAACCGAAACAGAAATTTTCCGATAATACAACATTTCACCCGTAACAGGATTATACTGAACAGGAAACAGCTTGGCAGTGAAAATGGTATGTCCGTTTTTATAGGTATAAAAAAACTTCTCCGATCCGACAATACCGGGAAAAAATTCATTCTTTTCATAATACTCAGAGCTGCGAGTGAAATAACCTGCCGGGGGCGTCTCAGAAATCCGGCCTCCGGGCCTGAAAGGGACTACCGTATATGATCCTTCCAGTTTAACCGGATCACCATAAGTGACATCGAATGAAACAGGTTTTGTACCGTAAGGAATCAGAAGGTTGACCGGCCTTACCACAACACACGGCGCAAAAGGCACCATCATGGTGCGGCACCCGTTCAACCGTACCACATTGTCAACAACCTCCGGCCTGTCGAAAAAGTAATCTCTTTCAATCTTTGCAAACAGCAATCCGGGTATTAAAAGAATAAGGAAAACCCGTTTAAACATAGAATACATATCTCCCCCTCTTTGAGATGATATAATTATAATTGCGGAACTACTCTATCCCCTATACATTTGATTATACAAATATAAATAATACCCTTTGATTATCGATGCCTTTATACTCACTTTAAAACATTTATCTTGTGAGATAAAATTTTCTGACTGATTGAGTGTTGTTACATTTAAATTTACAATAATAAATGCCGCTGCTTAAATTATCATTTTTAAAAGATACGGTATAACTCCCAGCGTTCTGATTCCCATTTACAACTGTCTTTAGTAATATCCCTTTAGGATTATAAATAGAAATATTTACTAACCCACTGGTTGTAAGGTAATAGTCAATAATGCCTGCTTTAGCATATAATCTGACTTTTTTTATCTTTAAAACATCCATTGGATTTTTATCTATATTTCCTTGAGGAATAAATATCTCTCCTTGATATGGTAAATAATTATGTGCTTTTACTTCTATTTTCATCCATTTTCCTGGATTTGCTATAATATAATTACTCAAGGCATCTTCATCTATTTCGCACTTTCCATCCTCACCGGTCAATTGAGAAGAGATAATACTGTCTTTTTCTTTGTCAAGGAGAGCAATCCAGGTATATGGATTTTTAGTATCCCATACAAATTTTGGCTCAATAAAAAAATCCGGATGATCTGCCTGTAACTCCTGTGGTTTTTCTGTCCATATTGAAAGAGCCGGGTCCCCAAGGATATTTATACTATAACAGGCATATTTCATTGCTCCATAATAGGGTGGCTTTTGTATATCAGAGTCTATAATTAAATCAGCATTTATTTCTTTAGAATAGGCGTTCATCATTTCAAGATAGTGTATTTTCTTATTAAATAGTGCATCATGGAAATACCGGTGAAGCCTTTGGCCTGCATAGTCTGTATTGTTGCTATTACCAGTACCATACCTGGAACTGCCAACAAAAGCTACTGCCCCGTTTGAAATTCCTGCAGTGAATTGTTCGCCAATGCAATCGGTGCTATTATAACTTCCTCCTGTAGTTCTGTTATCAAATGATCCAGCATAACAGCTTTGCGTATAAAAGAGGAAAAAATTGGCATTCGTACCGTTGTTAATAAAGTTGCTGTCAGTCACCTGATTAAGATAGTGTTTTAAAACATAACCAGTATTTGCATGACCCACATGATTAATCCAGGTAATTTTCTCCTCACTTATTTTGTTTCTTATATGTGCAGCATTAAAAGGATCATACCATTCATACATTTTTGTTACGTCCCAGGTATCAGTAAAACCAACCGTTGTGTATCCATTTGCATTACAAACTCCTATTAGCTCATCTAAAGGAAAAAGTGGTGGCGGTGGGTCAGGATTATTCCAGAGCTCCTCTTGTATTAGTAAAACGTTTTTTGCCTCATTGACAACCGGCTCTTCAGAATATTTAATTGTCTTATTTATCATGTTATTCAATTCTGTTTCATTGTCAACAGGAAAACGAGCTGCATATACCTCCCAGGTCATATCCTCTGTCCCATACTCTCCATAGTACTGATTTGGGCCTTTCCAATCACCATCGAGGCATGAGAAATACATATCGGCAGCAATGTCCTTATCCTCATAATAATCCGTACCGTAATCATAAAATGAAGCGCGGAATCCACGATGCGGAATATCATTAGGATTATTATTATCATCATCCCCGCCAAGCAACACATAAACAATACTGTGTTCTTCATATTCCTGTTTAATGAAATTCCTGAGCTTATCCGCATCATCTACACCAATCATATTTGCTTTTATGTAATCAATAGTCTGTACCTTTGTCCTCAAGCATCTTCGTTTGTTAAACTCTACAAATTCTTTCCAGCTATTTTTTAATGCGTCAGGTGTAACTATTAGATACTCATAGTCATCTTCACCTTTGACTTCAGCCGAAAGCATTAATACCGGTATTAACAGGATGAGAAGGGATTTTTTCATTTACATTTTCCTTTTGTGATGATTTTCTTCTTTCACTATCGAAGTATAATTTTATTTTGCTATAATAAATCTCTTTACAACTTTATTTTTAACAATCATTCTCAAGCAGTAAATACTATTGCTCAGGTTATCTGTTCTGTAAGTTATGGAATGCGCCCCAACCTCTTGATTCCCATTTGCAACGTAAACAGTGCCATTATGTATAAGGGGAGTTAGAAATGAGTACTCTTTTCTAACTCCCCCGGCATAGAGGGTTATAGGAACAAGGAGAAGTATAAGACTTTTTTTTATCATTGTTCTCCTTGCAAAGGCTATCTCACAGGCAGTACAACACGAAAGCCCACATAGTTGTACGGGCTGTTCGGGTCACACCAGTCGCGAGACGCTGACCGCAATTCGTTTAAACCGACATACCAGTAATTACCACCGCGTATAGCCCGGTAGCGTCCGATCTTCGGGCCTGTCGGATCAGTGCCCGGGCTTACCTTATAATAATCTCCATCGTAATAGTCATTGCAGAATTCACTTACATTACCGCTCATATCGTACAATCCGAATTTGTTGGGCAGTTTTGTGCCGGCAAGGCTCGTTTTATAGCTGCTGTTATCAACATGCCATGCGTATTCATCGATACTGCCGTAACCCCAGTAATACTCCGTTTGTGTCCCTGCCCTGCAGGTATACTCCCACTCCGCTTCAGTCGGCAAACGATAGCTGTTTACATAGGTGTTAATGGTCAGCCCCAAAAGCTCGCACGAATTGCCCGGTGCACCCATAATAAAAGCGTATGAGTAGACCGTATCAAGGCCTTCCGCTTTGCTCAGGGCATTACAGTACAGCACCGCGTCAAACCAGCTTACATTGTATGCGGGGTAATTATCCCCGACACCGAAATCGTCGCTCCAGAACGGCTGCGAATAGCTGGGGTATGCCAGTGACATTAAAGCGTCATACTCCGCCTGGGTTACTTCTGTTGTGTCAATCCAGAAATCGTTGGTAAAAGTGACTTCGTGCACTGGCCTCTCATTCTCTTTCCCATCCATGCTGCCCATCCGGAAGCTGTAATCTTCTGCAAAGATTCTTATCATCTTGCCTTTTTGTTCGGTTACCAAAATGTTAACCGTGTCTAAGGCAACATTTGCATCGTTATCGGTAACGCGCAGAATGCAGGGGAAGTCCTTTATTGCACTGGACGGCGCAGCGGTTGTATAGCAGCTGTCAGGGGAAACATCAATAAACGTACCGGTATTTCCCGCGTCCCACTCCCACTTTACAATTGTCCCGCCAAAAGCGTCTGTCGCAGTCCCTTTGAGGGTGATCGTATTATTTGTATACACGGAAAAATCACTGCCTGCACCGGCAACCGGGACCGTGTTGAAAGGGTTGAAATCAGGCAGGTGAATATCACCGGCTATACTGTTGAAATTGACGGTCTCGCTTCGCCCGGTAAAAAGGGAATCTTCGTTGTATACATTAATGTAAATGCGATAATTCTGGACATACGGCTTAAACGTAAAGTAGACAAAACCGCTGTATTCATAGGTCGCCGTATTAAACCAGAGCTCCGCTATCTGCAGGGAAGAGCCGGGATCATCCAGGTTTGCAATTACGGCTTCGATCCTTTTAAAGTTCTTTACCGCTGTATTGAGCTTTCCATAAATATTCCGCTGTACAAGGTACACTTCGGGAAGCGTGTCAACCCAGTCCGACACCTCCAGCTTCGTAACGATGTTATCGAACTGGCATATTTCTATGCTGTCCGTCAAGGTGTCAAGGCTGATACCCAGCTCATACAGGGAGTCCTGTGAAACGGCAATTTCATAAATGCCCTTTGAGTCCGTGGTATCTGAGAAACCTGTTTTTGCGAGCCTGGCAACGATATTTGCGACCCCTTCTCCCTCATTGTCAAAAATATACCCTGTCAATGAGATCTGGACGTCGGTTTCATCGACCGTGCCCGTTACATCAAAAGAGCATTTTATAAAAAGCAGTAGCGCTATAACCAATAGTACCCTTTTCATAACTTTCCTTTTTTTGAATGAGGAAAAAGTAAAAGGTCAAGCTGGTATACCCTGTCAGCAGGTTTCTCGTCTTTATGCACAATGGAAGTGATCTCAGCATTGAATTTTTCCAGTCTCTTTTGAATCTGCTTTAACCCGTCTTCCGAAACGCTTACCATTTTGGTGATAACCCTCTGCGGCTGATCCCTGTTCTTTAAAATAGCCTTTTTTGCAATATCGATACATTTTAATTGATACTGTGTGATAATATCATTTTTTATGAGGGAGCCCGTGGAAATTACTTTATCAGTAGGCTTGTAATATCCTTTTAAATCTCTGCTGATAAGCTTTAACTCTAAAAGCAGCCCAATAGCCTCCTTTGCCTGTTTAACGGTAATCGGGGGGAAAACCGTTTTTGACAGTTTACCGTAGTTATCCTTAAAGTCAAACGTGTTGATAACCGCCCTGACCGCGCTGTAGTACCATTCTTTGTAATAAGAATACAGCTCCGGAGAGAGAATTTTTTTCGGTGTTTTGTTTAAGGAAATGAGTTGATCCAGAAGCAGCTCTTTTTCATCCGGATCATCAGTGGCCTGATTATAATTTACCAGAACCCTGAAATACTGAGCTTTATCCTTGTTAAGTTTGAATAGTTTGACAAACAGGGGAATTTTTATAACAGAAACATATTTTCCGTTGAGAACATCCTGGAAGTAGCTTCTGGTGTTGGGCAGCCCCAGCTCTTTGCAGATATAGGCCTTTGTAAACTTCTTATCCCGGCTATGCTTATATACATAGAAATCCCGCAGGAACCCGCGGAAATTATTATAGTCATAGACATTGGGCCTTTTATTTAAATCCATAACTATATAATACTACAATTTCGTGTATTATTCAAGGATTATTTGTGCTTTTTAGTGAGAACAATTTTATATCATAATAATTTATGGAATTATTTATCATCATCTATTTTAAAAATATAAAGAATAATACCAATGATACAAAACACTTCATAGTAATTTATCCCTTTTTCTAATCAAAACACCGCTAATTTGCCTGAAAATAGCATTTTTTATAATAAAATATTGTTATTGCTTTTAATTAATTGTGGTGAATTCAATCGCTACTGGTCTAAGATAAATAATTATTTCAACGTTCTGGTTAACCATAACAATTGTTCTTATTAATAATATGCGTATCCTCTAAAATTCGAAAAATAGGAATTGTCAAAGTTACGAAAATGTGATATAATTAATTTGTCTTTTATCATCCAAATTCGGTAAAATTAACAAATTATTACTATGAAGCTCAATAGATTTCTACAACAGAATAACTATTTATTCATATCAATCATACTTTTTCTACTTACCTACTCTCTTACGGCTCAACCGGTTGATATAAAATTCCGCCACCTTACCATCGATCACGGACTTTCACAGAACTCTGGATATTGTATCGTACAGGATAACAACGGATTTATATGGATCGGTACACAGGCGGGATTGAACAGGTACGATGGTTATACTTTTAAAATTTATGAAAGCAATTATGACAATCCTAATAGTTTGAGTAATATTTTTATCAACTCAATGTATAAGGACCGTAATGGAATAGTATGGATTGGTACGGAAAAAGGATTAAACAGATTCAACCCTGCTAAAGAGCAATTTACAAGGTATTTGCACGACCCCGGTGATCCAAACAGCATAAGCAACAATAGAATTTTTTCAATCTGCGGTAATAATTCAGGAATGCTCTGGATTGGAACTGAAGACGGTTTAAATACATTTGATCAACGGAAAAATCAATTCACCTGTTTTAAAACAGATCCGGACAATGCAAACAGCATAAGCAATAATGTGATCCGGTCAGTTTACTTGGACAGGTCCGGTGTACTCTGGATTGGTACCTATGGTGGTGGATTAAACAGGTTTGATCCTGAAAAAAAACGATTTACCTGTTATAAAAATAGAGCTGATGATTCAAACAGTTTAAGTAATAATTATGTTTTGTCTATTTGTGAAGATAATTCAGAAATACTCTGGATTGGAACTGACGGCGGCGGGCTAAATAAGTTTGACCGCGAAAAGGAGATGTTTGTCAGTTATAAAAACATGCCTGAAGATCCATTCAGTTTAAGTGACAATAATGTCAGCGTTATTTGTCAAGACCGGACAGGTACACTCTGGATTGGAACCGATAATGGCGGGCTCAATATATTTAATCCCCGAAATGAGAGCTTTACTTGTTATCAAAACGATCCAAATGATCCCACCAGTTTAAGTAAAAATAGAATAAAATCCATTTATGAAGATAATAATGGTGGATTATGGGTTGGAACCCGTGGGGGTGGGATTAATAATTATAATAGAAAAGAACAAAAGTTCACCTATTACAGGCACGAACCCAATAACCCTAACAGCCTGAATGATAATATGATCTGGCGAATTTATGAAGACCATGACGGTGTTCTTTGGATTGGAACTGATGAAGGAGGACTGAATAGATTCGATCGTGAAAAGAATGAATTTAAACATTATAAACATGAGCCCAGAAATCCGAACAGTATAAGTTACAATAGAGTCATTGCAATCTGTGAAGATAAAGCGGGGGTATTATGGGTTGGAACAAACGGCGGAGGACTCAACAGGTTTGACCGTGAAACAGAACGATTTATTCGTTACAAATCTGATCCAAATGACCGTCATAGCTTAAGTGATAATAGAGTTGTTTGTAATTATGAAGACAGATCCGGCATTCTATGGATTGGAACCAAAGGAGGAGGGCTCAACAGGTTTAATCGAGAAACAGGGCAATTTTTTCATTATAAATATAATCAAGATGATCCTTATAGCCTGGGCAGTAACAAGGTTTATACTATAGGTGAAGATCGATCCGGTGTTCTATGGATTGGAACTTTTGGAGGCGGGCTTAACAAGTTCGATAGAGAAAAAGAACAATTTACTCGGTATCAATCAGATCCTGATAATCCAAACAGCCTGAGTGATAATTTCATAATGTCATTTTATGAAGACAAATCAGGTAATCTATGGATCGGAACAACTAATAAGGGGCTCAATAAATTCAATCCGGGAAAGAACTCTTTTATTCATTTCACAAAAGAGGATGGGTTGCCCGATAATGCAATTTACTGTATACTTGAGGATGAAAGAGGTAATCTCTGGGTTAGCACCAACAAAGGAATTTCAAAATTTAACCCTAAAACAGAAGAGTTTAAGAATTATGACATGAAAGATGGGTTGCAAAGCAATGAATTTAATTGCGGTGCGGGTTATAGATGTAAAGACGGTGAGATGTTTTTTGGCGGCGTTAATGGATTTAATGCATTTTTCCCGGACAGTATCAAAGACAATCAGGATATACCGCCAATCGTTATTACAGATTTTCAGATATCCAATAAAACCGTGCCGATAGGAAAGATGGCGGATGGACGCTCAATTCTTGATCAACCCATAACAGAAACAAACGAAATTGTACTCTCCCATAAAGAAAATGTTTTCTCATTCGAGTTTTCTGCCTTGAACTATCTCCACCCCGAAAAGAATCAATATGCTTTTATGATGGAAGGTCTTGATGATGATTGGCATTTTACCGGAAATAGACGGTTTGCCTCATATACGGGACTCCCTCCCGGAAAATACCTTTTCAGAGTAAAAGGCTCGAATAATGATGGCGTATGGAATGAAGAGGGAACGTCTGTAAAAATCACTATTATCCCTCCGTTTTGGAAAACCTGGTGGTTTTATGCAGTATTTATAATTCTAATAATTTTATTACTAGCGGCAATTTCCATATACCAGGTGAATCGACTAAAAATACAAAAAGAGGAAGAGGAACGACAAAGGATAACAGGAATATTCAGCCGGGTTTTAGAGCATGGTGGTGATGCTGCTATATATTATAGGAATTTCAATTCCAACAAATATGACTATATGGGGAATGGCATTAAGGACATCACCGGATATGATCCAGGTGAATTTACTCTTTCATTATGGGAAAAAATTATTATTGAGAAAGAAAGAACAGGTGATTTAGCAGGTTTATCATTGGATGAAATTTTTCAGCGTATGCGCAATGGAAATGTAGATCACTGGGTGGCGGATATAAAAATCCGGACAAAGTCAGGAGAAATTAGATGGGCCAGGGACATTACAACAGCCACCCGTGATCAATCGCGGAATTGTTATGAAATCTTTGGAATTATGTTTGATATTACCGATCGTAAGCTGGCAGAGCAGAAACTTGCCCGGATCTCCGAAGAGCTTATCTTAAAGAAACAAGAGTTGGAAAATAGAGTGCATGAGCGTACAAAAGAATTGATTAATGCCAATAGAGAAGTGGTGAAGGAAATGGGTGAGCATAAAAAATCGCTGAGGGCTCTTGAAGAAGAGCAATCTTACCTTAATCATTTATTCGAGAGCGCACCGGAGGGGATTGCAATGTCCGATGAAAATCATATTGTTCAGCGTGTAAATAAAGAATTTACGAAAATATTCGGCTATACACAGGAAGATGCTGTGGGCCGATCGATAGATGATCTTGTTGCGCCCAGGGAGCTTTTGGAAGAAGCCGAGTCGCTCACGAAGAGTCTTGACGAGGGGAACACAGCCAGCTTTGAGAGTATACGTCAGCGAAAAGATGGAAAACGCATTCATGTATCGGTTCTTGTTTTCCCGATCAAAATTGGTGATAAAAAGATGGGACACTATGGAATTTATCGGGACATTACCGGGCTTATAATGGCTGAAGAGGAGAAAAGGGAACTCGAAGACCAACTTCATCACTCACAAAAAATGGAAGCTATTGGACTGCTTGCCGGCGGTATTGCCCACGATTTTAATAACATGCTGGCGGTAATATCCGGGTTTTCAGAACTGATAAAGAGAAAATTTGCTCCAGAAAATCCAACATTAAAAGAGTATATAGATAGAATATTTGACGCTGCCATGACTTCTGCGGATTTAATTGCCAAGCTTCTGGCATTTGCGCGCAAAGGAAAATTTAAAGTAGTTGAGGCGGATGTAAACTCAATTATACAGACGGTCATTGGCATATTGGAACATACTATCGATAAACGCATCAATTTGACTCAACAATTAAAAGCTGATAATGCAATTGTAATGGGTGACGTTGCGCAGCTGCAGAATGCTATTCTGAACATCGCAGTAAATGCTGTTGACGCAATGCCTAACGGTGGAAAATTAGCATTTACAACAGATACTGTTATCCTGGACAAAAAGTACATAAAACTCCATTCTTCCGGTATCATCCCCGGCACTTATTTACAAATGACTATAGCGGATACCGGAACAGGAATGAGTGAAGAAACCATAACCAGGATATTTGAACCATTCTATACCACCAAAGAAGCGGGAAAAGGAACAGGACTCGGATTGGCAAGTGTTTTCGGCACTATTGAAAATCATAAAGGCATCATTGGAGTTAATAGTAAAGTTGGGAAGGGAACAACCTTCAAAATCCACCTGCCGCTTAAAAATAAAGGCTCTGAAGGCAGTGACGCTATTTCTGATAAAGTTCAGCGAGGGAGCGGCAAGATACTGATAGTAGACGATGAAAAAGATATACGGGATGTGTTCGAACAAATGTTAATTGAGCTGGGATATACAACTGTTACCTGTGCCAACGGTGAAGAAGCTGCAGAATATTACAAAAAGAATTTTAAGGAAATAGACCTGGTTATTCTGGATGTCATGATGCCGAAACTCAATGGGTATGACTGTTATGTAAAGCTTAAAAAGGTGAACCCTGATATTAAAGTAATTATATGCTCCGGTTATTCTATTAATGGAGGAGTTAGCAAAATAATAAAAAAGGGAGCTCTGGGATTTATTCAAAAACCTTTTGATATAAATGAGCTTTCTTATGCTGTTTATGAGGCAATGGGTAAGGGGAAATAATAATCATATGTTCCTGTACGTCCCCATTTACCCCATAAAATGTGAACTAAAAAATGTAAAAGACAATTATTGGGATGTTTGTATTAAGGATTTAAATGAAATTGAGGGCGGACATTATTAATCAATAGCACGGATTTATTTTTCGTTTGACTATTACTTTACAATCGTAACCTTCTTAGAAACAGTATGTCCATTTGCGGATAGCTTTAAAAAATATACCCCTCCGGCAACCAGTATTCTTCTGTCTCTTTTTGTATTCCATTTTACAGTGTAAGAACCGCTATTCATATATCTATCAACTAACACTTTTACCAACTTCCCCTGTGTGTTATAAACCTCAAGCTTAACATTGCTGGAATATAGAATAGTGTAATTTATTGATATTATATTGCCTTTATAATTATAAAAAAGATTATTCTCCTTAATTGTACCTAATTTAGGAGAGTTATCTTTTTTAATTCCTGTGGATAGAGTATCATATTTTATCAAAAGAAAATGAATACCGGTCGAATCGGGCTCTAAACGCCCCCAGCCTGCTGCAATGTATCCCCCGTCTTTTGTCTGCTTTACTGATTTAGCCCTTTGATCAGGGGTGGGATGGCCATAACTTTTATCCCATAAAACATTACCCTCTGAATCGGTTCGCATTACATAAAAATAACCGTTAGTTCCCGCAACAATAAAACCCCCGTCGCTCGTCTGATCAACTGAATATGCAGCGCCCCAATTATAAATTTTAGTCCAAAGAGTATCTCCGTAGGAATCAGTGCGAAGTAAATAAATTTTATCTTGTCTTCCAACTCCTTTGCTCCCACAAACAATAAAACCATCGTCACTTGTCTGCTGCACTGAATATCCTATCTCAGCCTGTCCCGTATCACCATAAGTTTTAGTCCATAAAGTATCACCCAAGGAATCTATGTGCATTAGAAATAACTGATAATCACTATTAGTAGCGGTGTCTGCTGAAAACCCACTGACTATAAATCCTTTATTTTTTGTCTGTCGCACTGAGTGCGCATCACCTCTTTGATAGATTTTCGTCCATAAAGTGTCACCCAGGGAATCCGTGCGCATCAGGTATATGTTACCAAATGAACAAATATAAGTAGTCCGTCCCGCAACAACAAAGCCTCCGTCATGGGTCTGGTCTACAGAATAGCCTTCTTCGCCACCATCAACTGTACCATAAGCTTTTACCCATAGAGTATCCCCATTTGAATCAGTTTTAATAAGGCATATATCCGCATTGTATTCACTAGGCCAGAAATAACCTGAGGCAATAAAACCACCATCCGCTGTTTGCATAACTGAATAATATTTACCACTTGTCACTCCAACAGCATATTCTCTTGTCCATAAGGTGTCTCCATTTGAGTCTGTGCGTATTAAATAGACAGGGTTGTTATAAGTCAACGACTTGCTATTAGAATTTTTAAATCTGTCTATATATCCAGTAACGATATATCCCCCATCACTGGTCAAATCAACAGACTCGCCATAACTCAAGTCAGACCTGTTCCCATATATCTTCGCCCATGCGATAGAAGCGCTGTCTGCGGCTAATATATTACATATGAAAAACAAAGTATATACTGTTATTCTTTGCATGTATTCATTCCTTTAAAACTAAAAAGAAACAAACGA
>JAUXBV010000348.1 GCA_030619215.1 Fibrobacterota bacterium
AATAGGAATAGGCCTTTCGGGATATCCTGTGATTGCATGGGTAGACGATGACTATACAGATGATAGTATTGAAATATACCTGAAGAAATGGGACGGTTCAGAATGGGTTGAATTAAATGGTTCTGCTTCTGAAGGAGGTATAAGCAATAATCTGGGAGAATCGGAATATCCTTCCCTTGTAATAGATATCGAAGGTAATCCGGTCGTTGCATGGCAGGATGATACATCAGGAGAAGAGGAGATATACATAAAACGATATGTACCGGGTAACTAAAATAATAAGTATATTACTGTTGTTTCTGCCTGTGTTCTGTTATGGCCAGGGCAAAGGTGAAGAAAAACCACCGCCTTCCATGGGGTTTTGTTTGCACGGCAATATCGATGAGCTTGGTTACAAGGGATACAGTGCGGATATGTCCTATAACGGTGATTTCGGCAGACTGGATGTTAATCTGTTTAATAGCGAGGACTCTTCATACGAAGCGGATTTCAGATTCAGCAAAGATTTGGGAAACAAAGAATTGTTTGTTGGTACTGCTTTGATGAACAGGACTTTTTATTTAAAGGACTCTTTCTTGTTCAGGGCAGGTTTAAACACAGAAGGTAAGTTATTATTGAATGATAAGGTTAAGGTTGTTAATTCACTTATGTTTGGTTACTTTGATTTACCTCATTCTTACATGGACCCTGAAAGTACAAGGATGGGAATGGGATTGGTTAACGTAAAAAATGCATTCATTTCTGTTCCTGAGGATACTGATAAAAAAACCGAGTTTACAAGAAACATCTGTATGGAGGCGCAGGCAGTTCTTCCCGTGGGAGACATGATAAGCAAGGGTATAGAAGGTTTTGAAGATTCATATATGGAGGTGCTTGCTTTTTCCGATGTATTTTTTCACTGGAATTACAGTATTGTCAGGAAACTAATAGGAGATAAGCTCAAAGCCGGCATAATTTATAAAGGGTCTCTTGGAGAGAAAATGTTAATGATGATGTCCGGTTTCCCTGTTAATCATGGTCTTATCGGCTCGCTGGAATTAGCTCCCATTGATAACCTGAACATTAATGTGTTTTATAATTATCCCATAACAGTGTACGAGCAATCAACGGTTGATCAGGACAGGTCTTTTATGAACCACACCTTTGGCGAAAGCATTACATATGATGTTTTAAAAGGCTGGCAACTGGGCTTAGTGTCAGCATACAACTATTATTTCAGGGACATTGACAGGCTGACGGCTTATTTAAGCAGGGTATCCGAAGGGTACCAGGTAAACCTGTACTATAGGTATGATACAAGGCCCCAAAACAGTTATGCCGGCCTGACGGTTAATATAGGGTTGAGGCCTGCTGATAAGGAAACGCCTTCAGATTATTACTTAAAGCGGTACGGAGAGTATTCCAAACTTGACTCTTATGAGGACCACGATAATTATAACCTGGGATATATGGAGGATTATGATTTTGAGGATGCGATTGATGAACTGGATACCCCTGATGAGATAGTAGAGTTCACTGACCAGTATTTTGAGTATGATGTGCATGATAGAGGGATACCTAAAGCTCCGGAAGAAATATATTACAGTAGAAGAGGACATTGTGTTGACCAGATGAGGTTTCAGGCGTATTGTTTAAAAAGACATGGTTACGAAGCATATGTTGTCCAGTACTTTGCAAATGGGTCAGCCCATGCAATATGTATTTTCAGGGATAAGGATACAAATAAATGGGATGTGCTTGAGTATAATAATTACAACCATATCCAGGCAGAAAACATAGAGGAAGTAATATTGAATTGGAGAAGTCCGGGTGCATATGAGTTTCACGTGGCAAACCCGGAAGATTTTTCTCTGGTAAAATGGGTATACAGCAGAACCTCTCAGGAGGTGTTTAACTGGTTCAGGAAAAGGTGATTAACAAGTATGAAAGCTAAATTTGTAATAATAATGCTATTTTTGGTATTCATAAGCACCGGTTCATGGACCCGCAGTGGAGTGTTTTCCTGCAGGGAAACCATGACAGGCAGAGTGACAGACATTGAGGGTAATCCGGTATCCGGTATTACCGTGCATCTTAACAGCATGCAGTGTACGACAGGAAAGGACGGGTATTTCAGTTTTCTGGATATGGAGTATGACTATTACTATACACTCTGGATACCGGCATCTATCAACAATGATTCTTTTCGCAAAGAAATGAAAATGCAATATATCCCATATGGCAGTTTATCGTGTTCAGGATTAAATACGGACATCGAGCTCAGTGAATGGAGCGAGACCCTGGGTAGAATAGATAAAATAGTTTTTGCGGACGAAAACAACGGCTGGGCGTTAAGAAATACCGGTTATTTCTACAAAACAACAAACGGTGGAGATGATTGGGCATCGAGTTCAACGATATTTGTTGAAATGGATTTTGTTGACTCGAATAATGGGTGGGTTCTTGGCTATAACGGGCAACTATACAGAACAACAAACGGCGGAGATGATTGGACGGTTAAGGATGCATACCTGAAACAAATAGATTTCATAGATGTTAATAACGGTTGGGGTGCCTCGGGAGCAGGGAAGGTTCTGAAGACTGTGGACGGAGGGGAGAGTTGGACTGTGTTGGCGGAAGGAATAGCCGATGGTTACTGTTACGAGATGATGTTTGTTGACTCAAACAACGGTTGGCTTCTTGGAGAAGAGAAGGAATACGGTAACCACAATATTTTCCATACTGTGGACGGAGGTTATAATTGGGTTAAACAATCAGGGGAGTTTAGCGTAGTACAGTTCATAGACGCGAATAACGGCTGGGCAATAAGGAATTCTAATTTACAGGGCAGTGATTACTCAATTACATCAAGATTATACTATACGAATAATGGCGGCAAAAGATGGCATGGACAAACGGGGCTTACACAGGAAGTTTTAAACGATGTTCATTTCGTTGATAAAAATAATGGTTGGATTGTTGGTGATAATGGAACAATAATGCATACGAGAGATAGTGGAAACAATTGGGCATACGTGTGCAGCGGGGCAGATAAAGAAAATATTTACAAAGTATACTTTATTACTAATGAAAAAGGATGGATAGTCAAACAAACGGATTATTCTAATAATAGTTTGTTCAAGCGCAACCTGAATTAAAAGATCTAACGGACAGACGTCCCCTGGTGCCGCATCCTGACCTGGGGCTGACACATCGGTTTTCACTTACCCTGAAATTATAGTATTAACCATCAAGGGAGAGAGCCACTTCTTGTACCTATCCTTTGGCAGCTCTGCTGCCAGGGGGGTACGATGTCCCTTCCTATTCCCATTTGGGTATAATAAATTTGTTGACAAATAGTGATGTATGATGTATAATGTATATCAGGAGGCAATAATGAGTAATCTTCACAGGACGCAGATTTACGTTGATAGCGAACAAATGCAAATGCTTAGAATTGTAGCCCGAAAGAAGAAGCTGTCAATCTCAGAGCTTATCCGCACGGCAATACAGAACTTGCTCGAAACCAGGGTAAAGGGGCTTAACTGGGATAAGGACCCGCTCAACAAAGCTATAGGCAAGATTAGACTGGCGGATAATGATACTTCCTTGAATCATGATCATTACCTATACGGCACGAAGAAAGGGCGGTAATCCATGGAAAAGGTATTTGTTGATACCAGCGGCTGGGTGGCTCTTTTTGTTAAAAATGACCAGAACCACAAAAAAGCGGTTTCTGTTTATAATGGGCTAAAGAATTCAAGGTCAATTATTTATACTTCAGATTACTGTATTGATGAAACCATTACTACTATCCTTGCAAGGGGGAACCATAAACAGTCCGTAATAGCGGGCCAGGCGATTATTACGAGTAAAATAATAGAGCTTGTCTTTGTGTCCGCGGAGTACTTCCAGTCCGCGTGGACGCTTTACCGGAAGTACAGTGACAAGAGGTTCAGTTTTACCGATGTAACTACTTTTGTTATCATGAAAAACCTTGGAATCAGGAAAGCTTTTAGTTTTGATATGGGATTCTCACAGGCAGGTATAATGCTGGCAGAGTGAATCCGGATTAGCTATTCTACCAATTCCTCTCATAAAAACTGCATTTCCCCAATGGGAACCGGAAGGTAAAAAAGCGCGCAAATCCAATGTAATTGCGATAATACGGATAAAAAAGAATGTTCCTCCTGAATACGGTAACCACGATATTTTCCATACTGTGAACGGAGGTCATTATTGGGTTAAACAATCAGGGGAGTTTAGCGTAGTACAGTTCATAGACGCGAATAACGGCTGGGCAATAAGGGATTTTAATTTACGTGGCAGTGATTACTCAAATACATCAAGATTATACTATACGAATATTCAAACTTATTTTGACCCATTTGTTAATAGGGAGCAGTATAAAGGGAGTTACGATGCCCCTCACGGGACTTCGCCCCACAGGGGCTTTACCATTTGCACCCTCTACGAGGATTTCACCTAACACGGCACTTCTCTTTCACTTCGTTTAAGATGTTGCTTCCCATTCCCGGTAAGGGGCAAGAAAATACTTGACAATATGTATAATTATGGTATAATATAAGTATGATATTTGAATATAATATATACAAATCTAAATTAAACAAGCAGAAACACGGTATTTCGTTTGATGACGCTAAAATGTTATGGCTGGTTGATAATGTGGTATTACCGGCAGTGACCAGGGG
>JAUXBV010000237.1 GCA_030619215.1 Fibrobacterota bacterium
CTTTACCGGTACTAAACATCACTTCGCAAAGAAATACAAATGGATATGTTCATACTATAGAACAGGGCTACGACTCCCTCCATATTTTTGACACGCTGCAAGATACAATTTTATATATAGAAGATATGATTGTTTATGATTCCATAACCCCTGTTTTCCAACTCATTAAGGAAGGGCAGCTAATAAGTCAATCTTCTTCCGACTCAATTACTATTGGAGATACAACTCTTTACTGGGATACCGTCATTACCGTTCCGGAAACAACGGTGGTGCATGACATAAATACAATACTTATCCATATTATAGAAGGCCTGGATACCATAGATGTTATTCAGTATGACACTGTACATATTTTAACGAACATTTCCCAGGATACAATTATTCAGAAGTCAATAAAATCCCCAAAGGAATCCCTTATTCTGAAAGCTTCAAATCCTGAGTGGTGGGATATCACGGACGAAGACACGATAAAAAATATATGCATGTATGTTCGCCTTGACTCAATTCAAAGTAACTCAATGCAATTCATTGAAAATGTACATCTGGAACTGAAGTATCTAAAAGTAGACAAAAACGCTACCATTACCAAGACTTTGAAACCATCTTATTATGATGTCTCTGTTTTTGAATCAGACCCATTGTCACTCGATACAATCATTCAGTCTTCAAGCGCATCGGGACGCTACGCGTTGCTTGAATTGGATTTAAAAGCAATATGGGATAGTATGAGAGACAGCACCGGTCAAATCCGGTATCGCAATTTTCCAAGAGCGGACCTTACCCTTTATCCCGACACTGTTATACTGCATAAATCTGCCATGGCATCAACGGCCATTCGCTATGCTCTACTTGATAAAAAAGTAAACAGCATTGAAGAAATCAAAAACTACAATGTATTAACATCCATCTCGACAAGTACTGAAAATGCAGGGATAACCATTAATAATTTCTTAATAGATATGCTTTATACATCAACGCCATTGCCGGATAAGGGATACTTATATATTAGGATGTACCCGTTTCATTATGCACATATTAAATGGAAAATCCCGGATGAAGGATTTCCAATCAGTTATATAATATCGAATAAGGATTAAAGGCTTTTATTAACATGAATATACCAGTGAGAGTTATTGCGATTATCGCCCTTATCCTTAAGACCTCTATTTGGAGCCAGTCAATACTCTCCTCAACCTATCCATTCGGCCTGCCTCTCAGGCCTCTCTCCGGCACAGCTCTCTGTATGGGAGGCACTTCCGTAGGCATACCCAACGACCACCATGTTATGCTGGCGAACCCGGCAAACCTTGGAACCATTAACACAACGGCTTTTTCCTCACTATTATTAGTTGACTACCTCAGAATTAAAGATCACGACTTATATACCGACCACCTTAATGCCGTTCCGAGACAAATCTCCTTTGCTTTACCGTTTGGCATTGCCGGCACTATGGCATTTTCTCTGTCAAAATATACTGACGCAAACGTAAAATACCGCCAGGATAAAACCAAGGTTACGCCGGGAGACCCGTTATTCCCGAAATATTACAGAACATCATATGATTGCCAGGGAGGTACGACATCCTGGCAGGCAGGCTGGGGACGCAGCTTTGGTAAGTTTATCAACGTCGGTCTTGCGTACCAGCGCTCATACTTTTTATTAAACAGCACAAAGCTTGAGGATTATATCTATGCACAAATAGTATACGACACAACTTTTTACCCGGATACCAACATCATTGACACTATTGAAAGCCATGAATCGGTAATACGTGAAATTACAGAGCGCGACAGTTCTCATTTTGTATTCAGGGGAAACGGCATCCGGGTCGGACTTATGGGAACGATTAAAGACCTGTCAATTGGTATTGCTGTAAACTATTATTTCAAAAGCGAGCTTTCATATAAAAACGCGATATACAATGAGATCAATAGTGAGCCTATCAGCAGCTCGGTTACATCAGATAAAAAAATTGTCATGCAACCACCCCCGTCAGTCACACTGGGACTCTCATACGCTTTCTCGCCGAAATGGCTTGTGGGCGCCGATATGCATCTTGACCTGTGGAAATATTATACTTTGGAAATCGATACCTTTTCTGCCAAAACTCAGGAAAAGATACGAAAGGATATCGCGGATATCGCTGAGGATAATACCATAACTATTTCATCGGGTTTCCGTTTCATACCGGCACCAAACCTCCTTGTCCCTAAATACTGGGAGACGATCCATTACAGGGGGGGGATACGATATTCACAACTGCCGGGTAAAAACAGCTCGGAAATATCAGGCTCACTGGGATTTGGTTTTCCCCTGAGAGGGAACGGCCTTCTCGATCTCGGACTTGAACTTGGAAAAAGAACGCATGAAAGATACTCAAATTATGAAGAGCAATTTCTGCAGGTGATTATCGGTATAAACGGTGGGCGCAAATGGAGAAAAATTCCAACAGGCACTTACTAAATAGTGCTTGCATTCCTGATAAGAGAACAGTATGCCGGCTCGAAAATCCCCCAAGAAAAAAAACAGCATAAAAAAAATAAACGTCAATGGAACCGGCAGGAAGAAAGTCGCTGTTAAAAAATCTAAAGGTATAAAATCTGCCCTTAAAAAACCAGCTCCCGGAAAAAAAACAAAAAAGAAAAGAGTTGATAATAATTCCGCATACCTTCTTAATACGGATCTCCCGAAACGCTATAATAAGACATATCTCAGGGCACTGCCGAAAGACCCTAACTGGCTATTCGTATACTGGGAGATTTCAGAAAAGACCATTGATACGGCTATAAATAAAACGGGAATTGAGCAATTTGAAGCTGCGAAACCGATACTTCGCCTCCTGGACATAACGGATATTGAATACAATGGAACAAATGCATGGAAATATTTTGATGTTCATGTCCACTATTATGCAAACAACTGGTATGTAAAAGTTCCAGAACCGGGGAGGACATATATTGTGGAATACGGCAACATCACCTCCGGGGGAACGTTTTTTCCCATGATGCAATCAAATGTTGTAAAGACACCGCGAGATAATTATAGTGAGATAATTGATGAGGAATGGTCTACAGCAGGCACAAAGGAGCTGACCAAGTTTTCTATTAACTATCCGGAAGAATCTTATGGCGGAGCCAGTGAAAGTTTACTTCAGACACCATCATTTCTTGGCTCAAGTGAGAATACTCCTACTGACAGCTCCGTAAGAAAGTAGATGGAATCGGTAAGATATGGATCAAACACCTTCTAAACCGAAAGGTTACCTGAGCCTGGTTCTCCATGCGCATCTCCCATTTGTCTACCACCCTGAGCACGATTATATCAGGGAAGAGAACTGGCTCTTTGAAGCCATTACCGGGGCATATATTCCGTTGTATACTATCTTTGAGAACCTTATCAGCGATAATGTCCCTTTCAGAATAACCATGTCTTTCACTCCCCCGCTCTGCTCAATGCTTACCAGTCGGATTCTCCAGGAAAAATATGCCGGATACATTAACAAACTGATCCGATTAGCTGAGAAAGAGACAGTCCGCATAAAAAAAGACCCTGTTCTTCTTGAGACCGCAGCAATGTACCTGGACAAATTCCAGCGTTACCGCACTGTTTTTATTGACCGGTGCAACGGCAACCTGGTAAAGGCATTCCGGGAGCTTCAGGATCAGGGTGTTCTTGAAATAATCAGCTCCGCTGCAACACATGGCTATTTCCCAAACATGCAGTGCAATACAAATGCTGTCCGGGCACAGATACAGATCGGTGTCGAATCATACGCCAAATTTTTCGGAAGAACACCCAACGGTATGTGGCTGCCTGAATGCGGTTATTACCCGGGTGTCGAAGAGCTCCTGAAAGAAGCCGGATTAAAATATTTCTTTACAGATACACATGGCGTCCTGTTTGCAGAGCCCAGGCCAAAATACGGTGTGTTTGCTCCAATCTTCTGCAACAACACCAATGTCGCAGCTTTCGGAAGGGATGTCGAGTCTTCAAAGTCAGTCTGGAGCTCAAAAGTAGGTTACCCCGGAGATCCTCTCTATAGAGAATTTTATAGGGATATTGGATTTGATGCGGATATCAATTATATCAAACCCTTTATAGATCCAAATGGGGAGCGCACCTACACCGGGATTAAGTATTACAAGATAACCGGAGATACGGACAATAAAGAACCTTATATCTACGACGAAGCTCTCAACAGGGCATTCGACCATGCCGGCAACTTTTTATACAACAGGCAAAAACAGGTTGAGCATCTCGAATCTATAATGGATCGCACGCCGGTCATTGTCGCCCCCTATGACGCAGAGCTTTTCGGACACTGGTGGTATGAAGGACCTTACTGGTTGAATTTCCTGATCAGAAAGATTGCCTTTGAGCAGAACAGCATCAAGCTTGTAACGCCATCCGACTACCTGGCAGAATATCCAACCAACCAGAAGTGCGAGCCCTGTTTTTCAAGCTGGGGGCAGAAAGGCTATTCGGACGTCTGGCTTGACTCCAGTAATGACTGGATCTACCGCCACCTGCATATGATTGAGGCGATAATGAATGAATGCGCAATTAAATACCCCAACGCGAGCGGCTTACTGAAACGAACCCTCAATCAGATGGTTCGTGAACTGTTGCTGGCAGAATCGAGCGACTGGGCTTTTATAATGAAAACCGGAACAATGGTTGAATATGCAGTACGGCGTACCCGTGAGCATATCGCAAATTTTCTGCGTCTCCATAATGATATTATTTCAAACACAATTGATGAAACATACCTTCACAGTATAGAAACACATAACTGTATTTTTTCTGAAGTAAACTATAAAGTTTATGCATGAAACTATATTTCCCGGTTGCGTTGATATGTTTATTTTTTGTCTCCGTCCCCTTCTTGCAAAGGGGTTGCTGAGATGTACGAGATACCTGTGGAATCGATAAAAAGACGAAGCCGGGGAGGTTTGGCGTCTGAAGCGAGAAGATTGTTATTATTTTTCTCTGTATATAGATATTTTGATTTGTTAAGGAAATATTTTATTTTAAGTACAAATAATATTTGATCATAAGTTGGATATGAGACATTGGTAGCGTATAAAAAATTTAACTATTAAAAATTTTTATTTATTGTTATTAAGTATTAACATGAAAAAACTCACTTTTATTTTAGTTGTTATATTAGCAGTATCATCGTATAGCCAAATCAATAAAAGTTATTTCGGCGTCATAGGCTCTTTAACACTTCCGTTAGATGAATTTAAAAATGATAATTATTTTAATCAAGAAGGATTAGCTTTAAGCGGATTCAGCGGTGGTGTTCAATACACTCTACCACTTTTTAATAAGTATGTGGCTTTTTTATTTGAATCTTCCGTAATTGTAAATTTTTTCAACATAGAGGGTGGAGAAGATGATGTTGTATTGAGAATTATGTTTGATCCTGAAGGTGGAAATTATTTTAACATTCCTATCCTTAGTGGTATTAAATTCACAATACCTATTTCCTCAACACTCAAATTACATGCATCTGGTCAAGCAGGCTTTAATATTCTGAAGGAGTCAGAACTAAGTAGTAACGAAACAACTTTTGGAAGAGGTAAAGTTGTAATAGATTTCGATCCTGATGTGACATTTGCATGGGGAATTGGTGTAGGAATTGCATTTTTAGATCGATTTAATGTTGGAGTAAAGTTTTTATATCTTGGAAAACCGGAATTCGATTACGATGCTTGTTTTCGAGACCCACAATGGAACTTCGGAGGTGAACGAGAATTTAAGGTACATGTTTTTCAATTTGTTTTAGGTTATGACTTTTAATTTATCTGTATCTGGGGACGTATCTGGGTCGAGTAGACCGAGGAAACTTCCCCCTCAGTCTCTCACAGAACCGTGCTTGAACCTCTCGATTCA
>JAUXBV010000331.1 GCA_030619215.1 Fibrobacterota bacterium
TAGATGGTCTTGTCTTTCTTATTATCCAGAAATTCCACCTCCACCGATATTTTAACGGAATAGGAAGATACGTCAATATTCCGAACCGACTTGCTGCCGTATGTATACGGGCGGTTATCATAGCTTAATACCGTACCCAGGAATGTAGCGTCACTTTTCTGTGATACCGGTTTTAATAAATTGGTTTCCTGAACTTCCCTGTTCAGCTCTGCGGTAATTTCCTCCGCAACGCCTGGCTTTAAAGACTGGTTTTTAAAGAGGGGGATGTCAACCGTTTTTAAATGAGAAGGGAGTGTCGAGCCGCTGAATGTATATACACCACACCCAACAAATGATATGCATAATATAAGAAACGGTAAATAGCGCTTTATCATATATACTCTCAGATGTATTAATTATGAATCAATATAATTTACATTTAGTTATTATTAAAGAATGTTTCAATTTTTCCCATCATCTCATCAACATTTGCGCTCTTAATAAACTCACCCTCCAAAGAATCAACAAATACTTTGCCATACGCTTTGCTGATTACCCTTCCATCAAGCACAATAAAGACACCGCGATCCTTACCGGTACGAATAAGCCTTCCCGCCCCCTGCCGGAATCGTATTACCGCCTCCGGAACAGAATAGCCGAAAAATGAGTCCCCGTACTTTTCTTCCACTCTGGCAGCCAGTGCCTGGGTAAGGGGATGGGTTGGGACAGGAAAGGGAAGCCGTGGAATAATGACAATTTCACACGCATCACCGGGTGCATCAATACCCTCCCAGAAGCTGGTGGTGCCCAACAGGACGCCTTTTTTCGATTCTTTGAACTTGTCAAGCAACGTTGCCCGCGTTCCGGAAATACCCTGTACAAAGAATGCTCCGTCTTCAGGAAACTCCGTACTGTTCTTTATAACTTTATGCACACCGTAAAGCATCGAATTCGCAGTAAACAATACTAAGATATTCCTATTAAATGCATTGAGCAGGCGTATGATGACATCGGCAATATATTCGTTATATCCCGAAGCGTCCGGTAAAAGCGAGCTCTGAACCGCACACCGTAACATCTGCTCTTTGCTGAACGGGCTGCTGAAAACTTTAAAGGATGTTCTGTCTTCAAGCTCTCCTTCAAGGCCGACCTTACGTTTGAAGTAATCGATTGACCCTGAAACGGTCATGGTCGCAGAAGTAAATATGATGGTGTAGTTGTTTCCCTTCCAGATGGTGGAAAGGAGCTCTCCTATATCAAGAGGGACGCCGCACAGCTTTACCCATCTCTTTTTCCGGTCCCCCTCGACCCAGAATACATGATCATCAGTAACGGCATCACTCAGGTATGAGAGGTCGGCTTTCAACTGGGACGTTTTTTCCATGCAGGCAGACACATCACTGTGAAGCCTTGGATTCTCAGCTTTTCTTTCGAAATCAAACTCCTGTATAGAGAAAAGTACATCCTGCATCTCCTTTATCACCAGCTTAAAGCCGGCCAGGCTGGACAAACCGCTAAACGGATTATCCCTGTAAGCAAATACATATATATCAGTGCTTCCATTCCGCTCTTTCTCTGCCGGCTCGCCAACAGCCCATTCAGTAGTATCTGATAAAAACTGTGCTGCATTTTTCCTGAGTCGTCTTAGAACATTTTTGTAATTCCTGACTACACCCTCGTTAATTTTCTTATCACTCTCCAAAACCTTTACCAGGTTATTAACCGAATCTATGTACCGGTTTACCCTGTTGGTGTCAATCTCGACACGCAGGTACCGGTGGCCGCACGATTCAAGATGGTGCGCTTCATCAAAAATTATGGTGCCTGTCTTGCCAAGGAATGAGGATTCCGCACAGATATCGGAGAAAAACAGTGCGTGGTTAATCACGACAATATGTGAGCTGAGGGCTTTCTGGCGGGCCTGTTGCAAAAAACAGGAGTTGAACAGGGGACAGCGGCGCCCCAGGCAACCATGCATATCCGCAGAAACGAAAGACCAGATTCTTGCGTACCACCTTCTGTTAAACTGATTCTGCCCTTCAATATCCCCGCTCTTCGTCTCTTCAGCCCACCTGATAAGCGGCAGTATTCCCATGCGTTCCCGCTTTGATATATTGCCCAGGTCTCCTGAAAGGAACCGGTTCCACCGGTACAGGCATAAGTAATTCGACCGGCCCTTAAGGGCCGTATATCTGAATCCTTTCCCCATTATCTTACCGACAACAGGCAAATCCTTTGAAACTAACTGGTCCTGCAGGTTTTTTGTATGGGTTGATACCAGAACCCTCGTGTCGTTATCAAAAGCCCATTGTGCGGCAGGTATTAAATATGCCATTGATTTACCGGTACCGGTTCCGGCCTCTGCGACTAAAAAGGACTCATCATTTAATGCTTTCGTAATATCAAGCGACATCTGCAACTGGGAAGGTCTGTGAGCATATCCATCCATTAACTGAGAAAGTTTTCCGGTTTCTGAAAAGCACTGCTCAATAAAGTCCTTTTCAATGGAATCCGGCTCTTCCGGTAAGGAAAGTCTTTTATACCGTCTGGATAATTTAATGTCAGGCTCAAGAGCCGGGATCTCCTTTATTTTACCCGCAGACTTAATAAAAAGTGTTTTTAACATTGAAGGAGGCGCGAACTTCCCCATGATCATACGCGTGCTTACAGATATATCGTTAAGCTTTGGAATAAGATGGCCGGCAATTTTACCGCAGGCCCTGGCGTCATCAAGTGCCCGGTGTTCTTTTTCCTGCGTTATTGCCAGATGTCTACATATATTTGCGAGTGAATATCCGGGTAAATTGAAAAGCAGTAGTCTTGTGAGTACTGCGGTATCAAGCAGTAAATTTTTTAAATTCTCTTTTCCGGCCCTTTTCAGCTCTGTATTAAGAAAATTATAGTCGAATTCAACCTGATGGCCGCATAAATAAAGATAGCTGATGAACTCAAGCAGGTTATCTACAATTTCGCTAAAGACTGGCGCCTCTGCCACATCCTCATCGGTAATTCCGGTCAGATCGCTGATCAGTGCAGGAACAGGCCGCTTTGGGTTAACAAAAGACACGAATTCTTCTGCCGGCTCTCCTTTAATAAACCTTACCGCCCCTATCTCTATAACACGGTCTGTTTTGTGGTCCAATCCGGTGGTTTCCAAATCTATTGCAATAAAGTCCGGAGTGTAAATTAATATTTTTTTATTCGCTGTTTTTTTTAACGGAAATTTCCTGGTCGACTTTTTCCCCGGCTTTATTTTGTCGGTTTTTTTCGAAGCGCTCTTTTGTAACTTTTTTAAAGCATCCTTATCAGTGCGCTCAGAAAGAAGATCAAAAAGTTTTGGCATAGAAAAGTTCTCAAATTAAATAAAAATTTACCTTTATATTTACAAAGTAACACTTAACTTATTGGAGTGATTGAATCCTAAAGGACTAAAGCCCTAAAGCCCCGCTTTGCAGGGCTCCGTTTATCACGCTGATTTCCCAAATATATGATACTTCGAAGTGATACTGCAAGCAAAAGAAGGGATTAAAGAGAAAGGTCTTCCATGGTACAATAAAATTTTAAAAACTTAACAGGAGGTCTTTGAAGGTGTCTCTGATAACACTCATTACCTCTATGGCTTTTCTACAATCACCAGCTTCTCCCCGCTCAAGCAACATATATGAGTAGTCATAAATATAAAAAAGCCCCTCAGAGGCATTATCTTCAATGCGAATGGCAGACTGAAACTGAGCAAGAATATTTTGAGCATTGTCAAGGCGTCTCCTTCTTTCTATTCCAGACTCTTCCATAGCTTTGGCGATATCCATAACGCATTTCTCATGCATCATAGTAATCTGCTTCGGGCGGGACGCCGTCACTATCTGCATTCTGGTATAATGCTCTGCCACATCAGGTTCTGTCAGATTCATGATAACACCAATTTAAAAAAAGAAGGGATGAACACACCGTATCCATCCCTGAATAATTTGCTATCCCTTATGATTATCAATATAATCTTTATCTTAGCAATCCCAAAATATGGTTTGCACTTATCTCATTAAAACGCTGAAAAGCCCGCATACCTGTCTCCTGCAACAGGCGGTTCTTGGTCATCTCAGCGATTCCCATTGCCATATCCTGATCCCTGAGGATCGATTCCGCAGCAGTAGTATTTGTTTCAGCAACCATCAAATTATTTTGTGTTGATTCCAGCCGGTTAACCATTGCACCGACATTGCTGCGTTGAGCTCCCATTGTATCTATCGCATTATCAATCGCAGTAAGCGCATTGGCAGCTGATGCAGAGTCCGCAATCGAGGTGCCGGCGATTGCCAGCCCTGCAGCGGTCATATCTACATTCGGCAATGTTACAGTATCCCCCGCGTTAGGCCCGACCTGGATCTGGGCATTCCCCGAGCCTAGTCCCTGACCGCTTGCAACATCCTGTGTATTAAACTCCGTTCCCCGGGCAATTCTATCTATTTCCTGTGTCAGGTTCTGGTATTCAACGTCAATCTGCTGACGCTGATTATCGGTAAGAGTATCATTGCGGGCTTGAAGGGCGAGTTCTCTCTGGCGCTGCAACATTGCTCCAATTTCAGTTGAGGCTCCATCAGCAATATTAAGCGCGGACATTGCATCCGACACATTGCGACTGGCCATTTTAAAGCCTCTAACCTGGGTGTTCAATCGTTCCGCTATAGCCAATCCCGCCGCATCATCTGAAGCCCGGTTAATTCGCCTTGCAGTTGAAAGCTTTTCAAGTATCTTTGAAAGAGCCCTTCCGGTTTTTCTCAGCGCGTCAGTTGCACCTTTCTGGGTGCTGGTAATTCTGAGGCCGCCTGTTTTCTGGATATTCATAAAACACCTCCCGAGTGTGTATTTTTCTATACTATATTTTCCACTATATTACTTCCCCATATAGTTATCGGAACAAATACCAAAAACTTTAGAAAAAAAATTTTTTTTTTTTAATTAGGGCTTGCTGAAAGATGTCTAACTATCATATAAATCAACATGTTACATGTGGCATGATA
>JAUXBV010000530.1 GCA_030619215.1 Fibrobacterota bacterium
AAAAAAGATGGTAGAAGTAAATAATCTGACGAAAACCTATATTGATGATGCCGGACCACTGCACGTCCTGAAAGACGCCTCTTTTAAGATACGGAAAGGGGAAATGGTTGCACTGGTAGGGGTATCAGGAGCAGGCAAGACTACACTTCTGCAGATCCTTGGTGGTCTTGATAATGTAACATCTGGGAGTGTATCTGTAAATGGAAAAGTATTGAATACAATGAAAAGTAATGAGTTGGCCCGTTTCAGGTTGGAATCAATCGGTTTTGTTTTCCAGTTTCACCATTTGCTGCCTGATTTTACGGCACTTGAGAATGTTATTTTACCGGGTCTGATAAAAAAAATGCAGAGAAGCCAATGCATCAAAAGGGCGAAAGAAATACTTTTTGTTATGGGACTTGACCGGCAGATATATCATTATCCGTCAGAATTATCAGGAGGGGAACGGCAAAGAGCTGCTCTTGCAAGGGCTCTTTTTAATGAACCGGCCCTGATCCTTGCTGATGAACCAACGGGTAATATTGATAAGGAGAACAGCAGGCACTTGATGGAGCTTTTTCATAAGACCAATAAAGAGTTGAATCAGACCTTTGTGGTTGCAACGCATAATGAAAATCTGTCCGATAATATGCATAGAACTGTTTTTATTGAAGATGGCAAGATAATAAGTAAGAAGTAAAAAATACCAACTTATTTTAGTGTTTATTCTATTTGCACGTTTATTATTTGAATTCAAAATTTATTTTATATAATAAATAACGTAACTACTCAGGTGGTGTAATATTCTTAGTGTCATTGCGAGCGCAGCGAAGCAATCCCCTGCATTCGAAAAGATGAGATTGCTTCGCTGCGCTCGCAATGACACTTTATGCGATGGATACCTGAGTAGTAACTAAATAACTTCCTAACAGGTAAAGGTTATAATAATGGATGTAAAATTATGTGATGAATGTAATTGTAACCCGGCAAATGTTCACCTGACGCAAATAATTCAAAATGAGGTGATTGTCCAGCATCTTTGCGAGGAGTGTGCCAAACATAAAGGTATTTCAATCGTAATAGAGAATGGACATCTCTCCTTGCCCCAGGCAGGAAAGAAGCATAAAAAGGGGCATAAAGCTGAAATAAATCTTGAGAAGGATATTACCTGTGAAGCTTGCCGTATGAGATTTTCTGAATTTAAGGAAAAAGGACGGCTTGGATGCTCAAACTGTTATCGTGCTTTTGAGAAAGAGATCAATGCATTACTGATTCAGGTCCACGGAGCTTCTCAACATATGGGGAAAAAATATCACCGGTTCAATAGGTCGTGCGAGAAAATTGATGACGTCAAGGTACTGCGGGATGAGTTGGATAATGCTGTTCGCAATGAAAAATTTGAGCTTGCCGCTTTAATCCGTGATAAAATTAACAGTGTTTCTTTACAAAAATCAACGGGCAATGTTCAGGATTGAAGGATGTTTTCAAGTAATGTCATAGAAAATATTCCAGCATGGTTTAATAACAGCGGACCTGGTGCTGACTGTATTATTTCGACCCGTGTCCGCCTTGCAAGAAACCTGGCAGGTCATCAATTCCCCGTACAGGCCTCTCTGTCGGAGCGTAAAGACATATTCAATGAAGTAACGGAAGCAGTAAAGAACATACCACAGTGTAAAAAGTTTACCTGCCTGAATTTTTCAGACATTGAAAGGGTCAACCAGCAATTCCTTTTTGAAAAGAGAGTGGTGAGCGGTGAACTAATCAATAGCGATGGTGACCGTGGCGCTGTTTATGATTTTAACAGCCATGTAAGCATTATGATAAATGAGGAAGATCATATCAGAATGCAATGTATGGATTCTGGATTTCAACCGGATGAAGTATGGGCCGTTCTAAATGAGATTGACGATGAAATGGGAAAGAGCGTGGGATACGCTTATGATGGAAAGTGGGGTTTTTTAACCTCCTGTCCGACCAATTCCGGAACAGGGTTTCGGATATCTTTTCTCATGCATCTTCCAGGACTGGTTTTAACAAAAACTATTGATTCGGTATTGTCAGGCGCAAGTCAAATGGGCCTTTCTGCAAGAGGTTTTTTTGGCGAGCATTCCGACGTAGTAGGTAATTTTTTCCAGCTTTCAAACCAGGCAACCATGGGAGCATGCGAAAGTGAATTCCTGAGAAGCACCAAGGATATCATTAATAAGATAACCGATTATGAATATAAAGCTCGCCGGCGAATTCTTAAGGATGCAAAGAATGAGCTGGAAGATAAGGTATATCGCTCCTATGGTATTTTGAAATATGCCCGTACACTTGAGCTGGACGAATTCCTTAATCTCACATCTGCAATACGGTTTGGAATTGAATGCGGAATACTGAAGAATATTAATGTCGAAATGCTCAATCGAATGATATTGCTGTGCTTACCGGCACATATGGAACTCTATTTCAAAACCGTAATACAAAGAGAGGAAATGAGTTCTATACGTGCTGATATGGTAAAGAAGTTCCTCCCGGAAATAATAGGAAAATAATCAGTTACTTTAAAGAGTTGATTCTTTGAGAGATATAATTCTTTTATAGATAAGGATGGTGGGTAATGATGAACGGAATGTTTACTGATCGCGTTAAAAAAGTCATGCAGATAGCTCGTGAAGAGTCGATACGGCTTGGCAATGATTATGTTGGTACCGAACATCTTTTGCTTGGCTTGGTCAAGGAAGGTGACGGTGTTGCAGTTGCAGTTCTGAAGAGTATGGGTGTCGACCTGGATGAGCTTTCGACAACCATAGAAAAAGCAATAACTTCAGCAGGTGGGATGATGACCATTGGGCAATTGCTGCCGTTTACCCCCCGTGCGAAAAAGGTTCTGGAAATAGCCGCCAACGAGGCCCGTTCCATGTCTCATAAATATATCGGCACAGAGCATTTACTCCTGGCACTCATGAAGGATACAGAGTCGGCAGCTGCAAACGCACTGGTCGCTTCGGGTCTCGAATATGAAAAAGTAAAAGGGGAAATTGGTAAGGTTCTTAGTGGGGGAGAGAGTGTGGGCAGCCCTTCCAAAGAAAAGAGTAAGACGCCTTTTCTGGACCATTTTGGCAGGGACCTTAACGCGCTGGCCAAGGAAGGTCGCCTTGACCCGGTAATCGGCCGTGAAAAAGAGATTGAAAGGGTAGTACAAATTCTTTCCCGCCGCAAGAAAAATAATCCTGTCCTTATCGGCGAGCCCGGAACTGGA
>JAUXBV010000356.1 GCA_030619215.1 Fibrobacterota bacterium
AGGCGCACAATATAATCAAAAGTTCTATCGTTAATGATACAAATATCAGTACGGTCACCGCTTGCTTTGCGCCTTTTGCACTCTTGCTTGCAAAGATACGCTGATACTGGTTTGCGTCACCCATTACCAGAAGGAAAACAGGCAACATAAAATTAATAACATCTACAAATGAAAATACACCGCCGATTTTCATATTGCCGGGCTTGCCCATAGCAGCGAATGCCTCGGTCATTACCGAGATGCCGCCGGCCTTAATCAATAATACCGGGAAAGCAATTACCAGCGCGCCGATTATGATACTTCCAGTGATAATGTCCGTGTAAGCAAGGCTTAATAGTCCTGCCATTACCGTAAAAATGATTATGAATATTGCAGCAATAACAGTAGCCCATCCGGAAGACAGTTGACCATCAGTGATTACCTCTAATACAAAGCCGCCTGCCATAAACTGGTAACTTACAATAACCATGTAGGCGAGGATCAGTGCAACTACTGCAAGGGTGCGTGCTACCTGGCCAAAACGTTGTCCGATAAGTTCCGGTACTGTTGTTACCTTAATATTTCTTGCTTTGGTAGCGATCAAAGCGAGTATGATCATGCCTAAGAATGAGCCGAGAGGAAGGAGGCAGGCTGCAATTCCAATTTCAGCAGTTTTACCGGCGTTTCCAACAATTGAACCGGTTCCGATCCATACGGCAAGCATCGTTAAAACCACAATCCACGGCGAAAGCGACCTGCCTGCAACTGCAAAATCGTCCTGTGTTTTTACCTGTCGTGATTTATAAACAGCAATGCCGACTAACACAAAAAGGTAAACAAAAATAGCACCTAAATAAATCATATTATTATTCATAAAAGGGCTCCACTTATTTTAAGTTATTAGGATTGTAATATACAATATGTAATATTTCTAATATTAATAATTTGTAGATTATATTCATCTAAGACCGAGAATTAAATGCGTACTTTGCCATTTATTCATCACGAAAGCCAACATTATCTGCCATGGCAGCTCATTTTTCCATAACTTCATTTTTCACAGCACTCACCACATCTTCCGGCAATGCGCTCAACTTAGCCTTTATTATTCCGGTTTCAAAAGAGCTCATTGAAGGGAGTTTCCTCTTTCTTTGTAGCGTAGTGTAATTGTCATAAAAGAGCCTGCATTGTTCTATTAACCATTCCTTATCCTTACCATTGTTTTTCATTTCTACCGCGATATCCCACAATCCTTTTATCACCGGCTTGAACTTATCTCTATGCTTTTCGTTTTTATTTTTTGAGTAAAAGTTATGGCAGGCATTCAGTAAATCCATATAAGAAGATACCGGCGTGCCGCTATATATACAGGCTGCCAAATGCGCGGATATTTCCCTGTCAATATCAAGCCAGCGGGATTTTTTAGCTGTGTTATGGTCCCATTTATATTTGGTTACAAAAATGACATTTTTATGAAGTAAACTTTTAATCAGCGCATCCTGAGGCTTGCCTTTATATTCGGAAATAGTTAAGTCAAGTGCAATGGTATCAGCTTGACCCATTGATAATTCTGCATTTATTACATTCCAGAATCTCCGTATCGCATTACCCGATACTAATTGGGGAAAGGATGAAGTGTCAAATTGCATAATATATTCTATATTTTCAAGGTTGTCTTTAATATTTGATAACATGAGTACGGCGTCCTTGTCCTTATCAGACGGAGTCCCGGTTGTTTTTGTGGATACGGAAATGTTTGCCTTTTTTAATAAGATGACATTTTCTATTCCCTGAGCATTTACCGGTATTACCTGATCAAGAATCCGATACGCAGTAAAAGTCTTCTGCAAAATAAAAAACCGGTACCCGTGTGGTTTCATAACGGTATTCAGCTTATGCAGTGCATTCCAGTTCATACCCCTTCTCATAAGATATCCCCTGAAAGAACCGATAAAAGTGTTCAGCACATTTGATTTAAATGCTTTTGCAAATTTACTCTTGATTTCACTTTCTGTTCCCCCATGTATAACAAATCCATTACTCACAAAAGTTAAATAGGGTATAAGTATATTTACGGTATAAAATTGCGGCTCCAGTACCTTTTCGTGTTCCAAATTTTTCTTCATAAGCTCTATTACCTCTTTGGCAATAGCCTGCTGGCCTTTTTGTAAAGCATACCAGGTACCGAGAATTACCTGTTTTTCACTGATCTCAAATGTCATTGCAAGCTGCTTTATATAACTTTTCCTGCCAATTAATTTGAAGTTAGGCAGCTTTTCAATCAATATTGAAAAGGCAACGAAAATGGGATTGTCAGCAGTTGCATATTGAAAAACAGGATCACCATCTGCCGGGTAATAATCCCCGCACATTATGTATCTGTTTAAAAGAAAATTTTGTATAGACAGGTCTTTCAGCCATTCTTCAGGCAGCTTTTTATTCTCATTATAAATAAAGGTGTAAATCTTTTGGAAATCCTCTTCCAGATAACCTGGAATACTGTAGTTTTTGTAGAATTGATCATTCAGGTCGGCAGGGGCAATATTGGCCATTGCACCTAAGTGCCTTTCCATTAAGATACATGCCTTTTCAAAGGGGGACAGCGTGTCAGTCTCTTCCGCTTTTTTGCCGCAGTTGAATGAGATGAGAAAAATCACAGGTATTATTAGAAAAACTTTTTTAAGTAATTGGGTCATAGTTGGATCCTTTTTTATTTGGTTTGTTTGATGTTTTTATTTCAAGCTTATAATAAAGCCGGATTACATAATGTTATACACTGCGAGTATAACCTACTTTATAAAATACTTTTTTGGAGGAATGTTAGTGAGGAGTTGATAATCATTATCCGATTGTATCAATAACCAGGCCTTCAATATTGGCTATATCTTCAATCCACCTGTTGAAATCCCCGTTGGTAATATCTTTGGTGCTGGTGGTTTTAGCCTTTCCCTGCCGATCCAGTTGTATAAAATCAATAAACACTCTTTCATCCTTTTGGTAAACATAAAAACGGAAAGGCATCCCCTTCTGCTCAAGCTTTTCATTTGAGGTCTCAGTGGCTTTTGCCAGTGTTTTAAGGTAGTCTTTTACCTTTTTCCGTGGTTTATAGTGCTCTCTCCCCTTCTCTTCCTGCCTGTCCTTGCTCTTAGCCTCTCCAAAACCCATTGTTGAGAGGATCTTGGAAGCAGATTTTACGTAATAGGAGTTAGAGTCGTTATAAACATTTCTATATTCCATACTATTTATACCTTATAAACAGTTAAATATCATGCTTCTATTGATATTATCGCTGTTTGACAACTAAAACTTTACATGAATTCAATTTATGCGTCAATTACCCCTATTATTAAATGGAGCATTTTTATTGACAATATGTTAAAAAGCTTATTTTATAATAAACATTTTGGATCAAAAACTCCGGGTTTCAAACTGAATATCACATAATGATATGAGATTTACAAGCAATACATGCCGGCATTCTATAAAACTTTATACAGCTCCTATTCTTTACTTACTAAAGCCCGGATTTTTTCAGCAACATTATCAACAGAAAACCCATACTCTTCCATTACTTTCGGCCCCGGCGCTGAAGCGCCGAATTTGTCTATGCCGATAACAATGCCCTGATCGCCGACCCATTCATGCCAACCCATTGGCGAAGCCGCTTCAACCGAAATTCGCTTCTTTACTGTTGGCGGTAACACCTGGTCCCGATACTCCTGCGATTGCTCCTTGAACAATTCCCATGACGGCATTGAAACAACCCGGACCCCGGCTCCCTCTTTTCCCAGCTTCTGTTTTGCTGCAAGTGCAAGGTGAACCTCTGAGCCTGTTGCAATAATGATAACCTCCGGTGCTCCCTCTGCATCGTCAAGAATATACGCCCCCTTGGGAACGCCGTCCTGAACCGGGTATTCGCTAATGTCTAAAATCTGCAGTTTCTGACGGGACAGTAACAGGGCAACCGGTTTTTTCCTTTCAATGGAAACTTTCCAGGCTGCTGCTGTTTCGTTGGCATCGGCCGGCCGGATAACCGTCATGTTCGGGATCGAGCGCAGCATTGCCGCGTGCTCCACCGGCTGGTGTGTGGGCCCGTCCTCACCGGCGCCGATACTGTCATGGGTAAAGACAAAAACCGACGGCACATCCATAAGTGCTGCGAGACGCAGTGCCGGTTTCATATAATCCGCAAAGACCAGGAATGTTGAGCCGTATGGAATGAGCATCTTGCTCAATGCCAGGCCATTGACAATGGAGCCCATTGCATGCTCACGCACGCCAAACCGTAAATTGGGATTGTTGTAACTTTTCGGGGCAAAATCATCAAATTTTTTAAGATAGGTCCCGGTTGAAGGCGCCAGGTCTGCGGAGCCGCCCATAAGAAACGGCAGCTTCTCCGCAATCGCATTCATTACTTTCCCTGATGCCTGGCGGGTTGCAAGCTTATCCTCTTTACTGAATACGGGCACCGACCCTTCCCACCCTTCGGGAAGTTTTCCCTGCACTGCATCCTGCCACTGACGGGCCGGATCAGGGTACTGTTGAGTATACTCTTCAAAAAGTGTGTTCCACTGCTCTTCCTGCCCCACTCCCTTTTTCATGAGGCCTGTAATATGTTCCTGAACTTCAGC
>JAUXBV010000378.1 GCA_030619215.1 Fibrobacterota bacterium
ATTTCTTCCTGCCATAAGGTCGGGAACTGCAAGAAGAATATCATATTTGTTGACAGCATCGTAAGTATTGGAATCAGGTTTGTCAGTAACAACAGCCTCATAGGCAGAATATGTTCCCCTATTCTCCTTATACAAATCGTTCAACAGCCTCCTTGCGTCAGGATAGTTCTTATCATACATCAATGCTACCTTCACCATAAATTCTGCCCTGACAAGCGCCTCGGCATCTTCGTTTGCCATTCCATTTGCCATTTCCAGTTCAGCAGCGTCATAATTTTCTTGTGCGAAGTTATCCATTTTACTTTTCTTTTTTGCTTCAATAGGGGCTTTATTAGTAGCAACTCCCGCAGCTTTGGCTAATAAATTAAGCCCTTCATAAAGCCGTAGTTTTGAAAAAGAGGAATCAGAGAGGCTTACCAGAAATGACGCGTATCGCTCCTTATTCTGTGCATCGACATCAGCAGTGAGATGTTTATCAATATCTTTCATGAAAAGAGGCAATGCATCCATCTCTGCCGAACCTTCATTAAGAACCATTTCCGCACGCTTAAGCGTCATTTCAATAAAGCGGTTTCGCAATTGGAATCCAATCCTGTTTGGGTAGGTATCAACTGCTTTTTTATAGTAATAATAGGCTTCTTTAAATTTGATCCGTTTAATAGAACCGTCAGCAGCGCTTAGGGCATTTCTATAGGCCTTATTACCTTTTGATTCGTATGATGTTGTACATGAAATCACCAGCATTAATCCGATAATGCAAATAGAAATATTGAGAAGATACTTCATTGATCCTCCTTCCCGAAGATTATAATAAATAATAAAAATTGTTTTGTTCCGGTAATAAAACCAATTAATTTTATTTAAAGATGTATTTTTATTATGGTAATGTCAATATTCAATATATAAATCAATATACATTAAGGACTAAATTAAATATTATTAGAAAGTATAGAATCTTAAAAAAAGCTTATTTTAAGATACACTAAGCTTATCCAAGATTCCAAATAAAACTTTATATAACGGCTTGTTCAACTATTGATATAAAATAATGTTTATGAAGGAAAAGATGTTAGCATTTAAAAAAAACTGATTGTTTTTTGCTTTATGAAAGCTTCAAAAAAGAAAATTGCAATATTTATAGTCAGGCGACTCTCTGAAAAGGGATACCAGGCCCTCTTTGCGGGTGGCTATGTCCGGAATATGATACTTGGCATTGAGAATAATGACGATATTGACATAGCAACAAACGCAAAACCCTCTACTATTGCATCACTCTTTAAGAAGGTCGTCGGTGTGGGGGAACATTTTGGTGTTATGCTCGTCATAAAGAATAAAGTACCTTTTGAGGTAGCAACATTTCGCACGGATAAAGGAATATCAGATGGCCGTCATCCCCTGGAAGTGGTATTTTCTGACGCAGAAACCGATGCTCAGAGGAGAGATTTCACCATAAACGGTCTTTTTTACGATCCTTTTAAAAAGGAAGTCATTGACTATGTCAACGGCAGGGAAGATCTTCAGAAAGGTATTATTCGCACCATTGGCAACCCGCAACTCCGGTTTAAAGAGGATTACCTTCGCCTCTTACGTGCAATTCGATTCGCCGCCCGTTTTTCATTCACCATAGAATCTGCAACATGGAAAGCACTTAAGCGTAATGCTGAAAATATTACCCATGTTTCACAAGAGAGAATATTTCAAGAACTTAACAAAATGCTTACAGGCCCCAATCCGGACAAGGCATTTTCTCTTCTGGAAAAGAGTGGATTGCTCAGGGTAATTTTTCCCGAGGTTCATGCTCTTAAAGGCGTTGAACAGCCGCGTGTATTTCATCCGGAAGGAGATGTGTTAAAACACACCATTAAAACCTTGTCATATTTGCGCAATCCTTCACAGACGCTGGCCTGGAGTGCTTTACTTCATGACATTGGCAAGCCGGCGACGCAGTCACGAACAGATCGCATACGTTTCAATAATCACAGCCGGATCAGTGCAATTATGGCAAAAAAAGCCTTGTTACGCCTTAAGAGCTCCCGCGCCCTCATCAATGGCGTGTACGAATGTATTGATAATCATATGAGTTTTATAAACGTTACCCGTATGCGTCTTTCAACGCTAAAAAAATTTCTTTCGCGACCGACATTTAATGATGAGCTAAAACTGCATCGCGCTGATTGCCTTGCCAGTCACGGGAATATTGAGAATTATGAATTTCTAACAAGGAAAAAGAAGGAAATTGACACAATTGACCTTCGCCCAAAACCGCTTATCCGGGGGAAAGACCTTATTGAATTGGGGTTTGAGCCCGGCCCTCTTTTCGGAAAGGTTTTGAATAAAATTTATGAGCTTCAATTAGATGAGAAAATAAAAACCAATAATGAAGCCCGTGCCTGGATTACAAAAAACCGCAGCAAGTTGACTAAAGGTTCAACATGAAAATGTTGGACGGAGTAAATAAAATCTTTTCTCCATATAGTAAGACCTTACTACTCAATATTGCTTAATATCTATTTGTTTTCTTTCTGAAGTTTATTCTATAATAAGCATTTTATCTTGTCTGTAGACAAAAACAACACTTATATTAAGACAATATTTTGGCTGGTTTATTGTTGGGCGAAAGCCCATTTTTTTTGCCTGTCAACGGGAATTTTTTATGTCGGTTACAGCGAATTCGATCATTGAAAATATTAAACCTGTAGTTGAAAAAAAACTAACGTCAATGGGATTGGAGCTGTATGAGCTTAAATGCATCAAAGCGGGATCCCGAATTATTTTAAGGATTTTTATTGATAAGGATGATTCGGTTACCCTTGATGATTGTGAGAAAGCCAGTCATGAAATTTCAGTTCTTCTTGACGTGGAGAATTTTTCTCAAACACCATACACACTGGAAGTTTCTTCTCCGGGGATTGACAGGCCTCTGACAACAGAGAAGGATTACAGGCGTACCGTGGGGAGTGATGTTAGAATACATTTCAGAGATAATGAAAATAAAAACAGGACGGTATCGGGAAGACTCGTTACCTGTTCAGAGGGGAATATTGCTGTTGAAACGGTGAAAGGTTTAAAAACGATACCGTTACCTGATATTACCAGTGGAAAAATCGAGATCAAAATATAATAAGAGCTTGTGGAAGGATACGGACAGAAATGGCTACCGCAAAAAAGAAGAAAAATGAATTAGCAAAGGGTTTGGATATTGCTGCGGCATTAAGCGCTGTGACAAAAGAGAAGAGTATCAGTATGGACCTTGTCCTGGATTCATTAAAAGATGCGCTTGCTTCTGCGGCAAAAAAATATTTGAATAACACAATACATGTTGAAGTTAATGTGGATCGTGAAAAGGGTATTATTGAGGCTTATACACTCCAGTATGTTGTCAATGAGGTTGAAGATCCGGAGAAGGAGATCTCTCTCGAAGAAGCCAAGATAATTGACAAGGAGCTTGAGGTCGGCGATGAAGTCGTCGGGGAGCTTGACATTAAAGAATTCGGGCGGTCTGCCATTCAAACCGCAAAGCAGATAATAATGCAGCGTGTCAGGGAACATGAACGCGAAAAGATTTTTGCCGACTATTCCGAACGTGTCGGTGAGCTGGTTACCGGGACGGTTCAGCAGATTGACAAAGGCAATATGTTAATCAATTTGGGACGAACGGAAGCGCTTCTTCCCTATAAAGAACAGATACGCAGGGAGAGGTACCGCCAGGGAGACACAATCCGTGGATCTATTGTTGAGGTAAAAAACAATTTAAAAGGCCCGCAGGTGATTATTTCGAGAACGAGCCCGATTTTCCTTGAGCGACTGTTTGAAATTGAAGTGCCTGAGATTTTTGAGAAGATCGTTAGTATTATCAAAGTTGTCCGTGCCCCGGGTTATCGCGCAAAAGTTGCTGTTATCACAAATGACAGCAGAGTCGATCCTGTTGGTGCATGTGTCGGTATGCGTGGAAATAGAGTTCAGGCAATAGTAAGGGAACTGTCCAATGAACGTATGGATATTATCAGTTGGACAGATGAAATAAATCTTTTGGTGCGGCGTGTGTTTGCACCGGCAGAGGTTAAACGTGTCATACCTGTTGGCGAAAAGAAGGTTGTTGTCATTGTCCAGGAGGAGGATTTGGCACAGGCAATCGGAAAAGACGGACAGAATATAAAGCTGGCAACAAAACTGATTGACAAAGAAATTGATATATTCGGCGATGAGGAATTTGATGAGCTCACTGATGAGCAGCGCGAGGATGTCCTGTCCGAAAAGGAAGAAATTGAAGAATCAGATGAAGGAACCGGGGCAGATATAGAAGCTGAAGAAGGCGAAGAAGGTGAAGAAGCCGAAGAGGCCGAAGAAACTGAGGAAACGGAAGAAGGTAAAGAAGCTGAAGAAGCCGGGGAAGCTGAAGAAGGTGAGGAAGTCGAAGAAACCGAAGAA
>JAUXBV010000082.1 GCA_030619215.1 Fibrobacterota bacterium
CAACCACGCAGGAAACAAAGGATATGCTTTCCCATGAAATAGATTGCCTGACCCTGCCGGTAAGAGCCGTGATCGGACGGATAAAGCTTTCTATAAGAGATTTGCTGCAGTTGCAAAGAGGGGATATACTCAGCCTTGATAAGAAAAAGAATACTGATTTACTTATACAAATTGGCGGTAAGACAAAGATGTCGGGTAAAACCGGCCTTATTGGCAGAAAAAAGGCCATTGAAATAACAAAAATAGTTGAGAAGGAGGTGCCGGGTATAAATGAGTGAATTCATTTCTGAAGACCAAATGAACGATTTATTAAGTCAGCAGGATTCAGACGCCTTTGGTGTAGAGGATGTTAAAGATGAAGCATCCGCACCTGCTGAAGACACCGGCCCTGATTATAATGCTCTTACATCAGTATTTGAGATCTTTGCTGAACAGGCAGTTTCAGTAGTTTCCAATGTGCTCAATCGTGAGATTAAATTTTCAGTTTCCAAATGTGAGAGTATAAATCAGGATACAATTAAAGAGACTGTTACAGCTCCCGTATTATCTATAAAGTTACCTCTCGAGGGAGGGGCCAGTGGCACTATGTATGCCATAATCACAACAAAAGATGTTGCAGTTCTTTCAGATATCATGATGATGGGCGACGGGAGCGCTGAATATACCGAGGATCATAAAGACGCTATTGGCGAGCTCTTTAACCAGATAATGGGAGCGTTTACCGCTTCAGTGAACAACAATTTCGAAAATCCTATTTCAACCGGAACCATAGAGGTTGGTGAGTTTGATTTTGAATCCCCTTCCTTTCCTTTGGAAAACTCAGACATGGTTCTTGAAACCATCAATATTCCTGACAAGGGTGAAAGCAGTATGTGTTTTGTCATCCCTCAGGAGCTGAGTTTACAGCTTATGAAAGGATTCAAGGATTCCGGAGGAGACATGGAAGGTGAAGGAGTTGGCCTTTCGTCGTCTGAGGTTGACGACCTGAGCCAATTATCGACCGATATCAGCGCAATCGGTGAAGAGGAAGGCGGCTTTCAGGAAACTCCCCTGACAGATACAACAGCAGCGCCCCCCAATGAAAATGTAAATATGCTTCTCGATGTGGAGATGGACATCAGTATAGAGCTGGGCAAGACCGAGCTGTCAATAAAAAGAATTCTTGAGCTTTCTCCGGGGTCGATCATAGAGCTTGATAGAATGGCCGGCGAGCCGGTGGACCTTATGGTGAATAATAAAGTTGTTGCAAAAGGGGAAGTAGTTGTTGTTGATGAAAATTTTGGTATTCGTATCGTATCTCTCGTTTCACCTGAGGAGAGAATAAGAAGCCTGAGATAGTAGCTACAGAGAATACGGGATCCTTTTAATTGCACAAGGGAGGAATTAAGGGTTTGAAAACAGTTGGCGGGGCAGCTATTTTCCCTGCCCTATTAAAAGAGATGCTTTAAAAATTATTATAAAGAGCTTTCTTAGATGAATGCTATAATATACTAATATTCAATGAGTTATACAACTATGACTAAAAAGAAATCAAAAAGACAATTTTCTATACTACTCCTACTGGCTGTTACATTTGTTATATTCTTTTTTGCCTCCATTTCCTTGGCGCAAGATACCAGCAAAACCGGCAATTTCGATATAATAAAAGTTCAGCAGGCGGTAAAAGCAGACCTGGCTGATTCGCTCAATGTTACTACAGATAATGCAGAAGCAGACCATATCCCTCCTGTGCGCGATAACTATCTGTTTATTGTATTAAGAATTATCGGTTCTCTGATACTATTAACAATAATTATTATGCTGGTTGTATGGCTTCTCAAACGTTTCGGTTTTACCGGAAGTTCCCGTATTGGGAGCGGTGCAATGGATATGCTGGAATCCCTGCCTGTAGGTCAGAACAGGTCTATTATTCTGGTAAGGGTGATGGATACTGTGCTGGTGCTTTCGCAGACAACCCAAAATATAACCTTATTAGAGAAAATCGAAGATAATAAAGCTGTAGAGCTTATTGCATCGACAAAAGGCGGGACTTCAATTGTACAGTTTAAGGACGTTTTTAACAATTTCATTGGTAAAATAAAGAAGACATCATAATTATGCGACCAGGTAAAAATAAAAATACTGAATCAGCCAATTTTGAATATATTAAGGCTTCTTTTTTCGATGTTATTCGAAATACAAAGCTCGGAAATATAGCATTATTCATATTTATTGCAATACCGCTTTTTGCGCAGGTAATACCCAGGATTACCCTTGCAGTTGACGATGCACAGAAGCCTGCTGATGTAGCTGTAGCGCTTCAGATCCTATTTCTTATCACGATTCTTGCTCTTGCTCCTTCATTGCTGGTCATGCTTACATCGTTTATCAGGCTTATCATTGTTTTTGCGTTTCTTCGGAGAGCTCTCGGTACTCAAACGTTGCCTCCGGACCAGGTGCTGGTTGGGCTTTCCCTGTTTCTGACACTGTTTATAATGATGCCTGTGTTTACCGAGATAAATGATAATGCATTGCAGCCCTACCTGGCAGAAGAGATAAGCTGGAAGGAGGGGCTGGAGAAAGCAGGCGAACCCATTAGAAATTTCATGCTGAAACAGGTTGATGAAAAGGATGTGGCGCTTTTTGTAAGGATCTCAAAAAATCCGCCGCCCAGAACTGCTGCTGATTTATCATACGCAATAATTATCCCGGCTTTTATAATGAGCGAATTGAAAACAGCGTTTATCATAGGCTTTATAATTTATATACCGTTTTTAGTTATTGACATGATAACTGCCAGTGTGCTTTTATCTATGGGTATGATGATGCTGCCGCCTATAATGATTTCATTGCCGTTCAAGATTATTCTGTTTGTGCTTGTGGATGGATGGAATCTTTTAGTGAAGCATCTGGTGGCGTCATTTTATTAGGTGTTTTTTTTAGTTGAATAATTTTTTAATATTGACACAGGAAAGAGAGAACAGGTTACTTTATGGATCCGGCGATAGCAGTTGATATTGGTCGGCAAGCGCTCGTTGTGGTACTCATGATCGGAGGGCCTTTGCTTATGGCAGGGCTCATAGTAGGCCTGCTTGTCGGTGTTTTTCAGGCTGTTACGCAGATTCATGAAATGACCCTTACTTTTATACCGAAAATTCTGGCAATTGTGGGAATGCTTTTTTTCATGCTGCCATGGATGATCATAAAATTTGTAAACTTTACTGTTAACCTGTTTAATTCAATACCAACAATAGCCCGTTAAAAAATGATTCCAGCGAATATAACATCCGAACAGATACAGGTATTTCTTCTGATTTTTGTGCGTGTACTGGCAATGATCTCGCTGCTGCCCTTTCTTGGCTCACAAAGCGTACCTGTGCAGCTTAAGGCCGGTTTCTCTTTTATGATAGCAATAGTTCTGTTTCCGAATGTCTCTGTATACCCGGTGGGAGAGCTTGCTTTGAACATACCGGGCTTTGTGTTTATGGTAGTGAAAGAAATCTTTGTCGGGATTACCATAGGTTTTGCTGCATCAATGCTTTTTTCTGCTGTACAGTTTGCAGGAAGACTGATTGATACTCAGATGGGGTTTGCACTGGTACAGATAGTTGATCCGTTAAGCAATACGGAAGCAACGGTTACCGGGCAGTTTCAGATATTGATTTACAGTATAATATTCATGCTCGTAAACGGGCACTACTTTTTGCTTCTTGCGATACAGAAAAGCTTTGAGCTGATACCTCTTTTCGGGGCTCGGATTCCCGGAAGCGACGTGGCTGTATATCTTAGCTCAATGGTAGCAAATATTTTTGTGCTTGCGGTCCGCCTTGCAGCGCCGGTTTTTTCTGTTCTGATACTGACTTCATTATCACTGGGCATCGTTGCACGAACAGTACCTCAGATAAATGTGTTTTTTGTTGGTTTACCGTTGAAAATCGGCCTTGGAGTCATAACCCTGGCGATTGCACTGCCGGGGCTTGCGATACTATTCAGAAGTATGGTTGAAAATTTAATAACCGATATATGGAGATTGCTGTATTTACTGGCGTGACAAGAATGGAGCATTGGAGTGATGGAGGAAAAAATATTATAATCCAACACTCCAGTACTTTAGTCCTTTAGGGCTCCAATACTCCAGAAAGTAGCAATCTGAAAAATAGAATAGATAATGTTTAAAGATATCATTGGTAAATAACTAAAAAGGACCGTCCATTGCCTGAGGAATCATTTGAAGAGAGGACAGAAGCCCCAACACCGAAAAAGCGCAGGGAAGCTCGCGAAAAGGGCAATGTTGCAAAAAGCACGGAGGTGAATTCTGTTCTTGTACTCTTAATAGGTGTTTTTACACTAAGATTAGCCGGACCATGGATATTTCAGCAAACAGGGGGATATTTAACTAAAACTTTTGGTATTATTGCCAATCCGTACCTGGATCAAAGCTCTATGATCGCAATTTTCAGGCACTCGGTAATTATGTTCTTTAAAGTAGCGCTTCCCATTGCCTTGGTTATTCTGGTTGTCGGCATGCTGGCAAACATTATTCAGGTCGGCTTTTTATTTTCTGCAAAGCCTCTTGTACCAAAATTCGAAAAAATTAATCCGCTTTCAGGATTAAAACGTTTGTTCTCGATGCGCTCTTTGGTGGAAGCGATCAAAAGCATTTTCAAGATGCTGATTATTGCGCTTGTTGCCTATCTGACAATTAAAGGGGAATACAGCAATTTAATTACGTTACATGATACCTCGGTAGGTATTATCTGGGTGACTATTTTACAGATTGGCTTCAAAATTGTATTCAGGGTAGCCCTGGTACTGATATTCCTTGCTATTCTTGACTATGCATACCAGCGCTATGAATATGAGAAGAAACTTAAGATGACGCGGTATGAAATAAAGGAGGAGCGAAAGCAGCTTGAGGGAGATCCAATGATTAAAGCGCGTGTGCGGTCCCTGCAACGGGAGATGGCACGGAGAAGGATGATGGAGGAGGTACCGAAAGCAACCGTTGTTGTTACCAACCCTACCACCCTGGCAATAGCTATTCGTTATGAGCAGGTTGAGATGGAGGCTCCTGTCGTGCTTGCAAAGGGAAAACACCTTATTGCTGAAAGAATAAAACAGGTAGCAATTGAAAAGGAGATACCGGTAGTCGAAGATAAAATACTTGCGCGCGCGATGTTTGATCAGGTTGAGCCGGGAGATGAGATACCAATGGAATTTTTTAATGCAGTTGCAGAAATACTGGCGTATGTATATAAACTAAAAAATAAAGTAGCGGCCTAAGTTTGATATATAAAAATGATTATTTAATATCCGGGAGGAATAGATGAAAACCGGAATTATGAATTTGAAAATAATAGCGTTGGCGCTTGTAATTACCGGTGCGGTTTTTCTTGTATGCACAACAACTCCAACAGGGCCTGATATGGGAAAGTATAAGATTAAAATCAGCCTTGTTGAAGAGGGTAATTATGAGGAGGATTATACCGGCACTGATTTAAATATGATAGTTGAATTTAAAGATTCGATTGAATGCAGCTTTGACACTATTAAAATCCATAGCACCGACGCTCGATTTTACCTGCCGGATGAATCGATTACCGGTCAGAAGGTTTTATCGGTTGTTATCCCCCTGTACTGGACGTCAACAGCGAAATTACAGGTAGACAGTTCTACTATGCTTCCTTATGACACGGTATTTGTACAGGTGGGCCTAACTAAAAGTAATATGGTAAATGTGAATATATTAAACCTTCCCCCCTTAATTGACAGTTTGATTGTTGGCGACACTTCCTATACGGTTTTCAGCCGTATTCAGGATTTGAATATATTTAATTTTTATATAAAGGATACCTTGCAGAACCGGGATATAACATTACGGGTAAAGGCGAGGGACCTTGACTCTCCCGGCTTTAACGTTTCATGGGAAAACGAAGGGGATGACAAATATTTTGTTACAAATCAATCTGATGATACCCGGGCAACCTATAAAGCACGAAAAGGCAATTTTCGGGATCTTGTATTACTTGTTGTTTATGATACCGATGCAAATGTTGAGGCAAAAGTTAACATTGTCCAGTTGGACGGCAGCGAAATAATTGTTGACAGCATAACCTATAAAGACGGCATTAATGATACAACGTTTAAAGATACGTCTGCGTCTCATTATTATATAACTTCAATAGCTTTTAATGATTCTGCGGCAATACGCGCTTTCCCTCTCAGTACGGAGGGAACTGCCTTATGGTCGGCTGTAAACGGGAAAATAATTACCAATACGGCTATTGACACCAATGGTTTTGCAATAACCTACGTATGTACGCTCAGTAACATATCCGATACTTTAACGACTGATGTGATCTCCTTTGTCGATTCCATCAGGCTTGTCCATAAAAACGAGTATGAAGATGATTCTTTAACCAAGACAATAGTATTGCATAAAAAGCCGGCAAATAAAAATCCTACAATCGACAGCATATTAATCAATACTGACGTTCGTAAAGGTAACTACCGGGACACGATTGGCGCAGGAAGTACAATACCGCTTAAAGCATACGGAACTGATCCGGAGGGTGGAAGCGTTACCTATACCTGGCAGGGGAATTTAACGGGCTCTCTTTACAGCGCGACAGGTGATTCAAATAGTTATACAGCTTCCGCAACAGGCTATATAGACACAATTATTCTGATAGCCTCCGATTCATTGGGATTTACCGATACGCAGTCGATTATATTGTCAACTAATATCCTGCCGATAATTGACAGCATTCTGATTGATACGGTAATGTATAAAAGCGGATTTCAGCATGTGGTAAATGCTGAGAGCACCATAACTCTGAAAGCTTTTGCTCATGACCCGGAGGCCGGTGTGTCCGGCGGCACCATTATCTACAGGTGGCAGGGAATCCTGACAGGGGCTATTTCTAGTACCATAGAAAATCCTATAACCTATACTGCAAGCAGCGGGATATACAGCGATACCATGTACCTCGTTGCCGCTGACTCGTTAGGATTTACCGATATTCAGCTATTGATACTGCCGTGTAATAATCCACCAATCGTTGATACACTTATTGCAGACATAACGGAAAAGGTACCGGTTTCACCAACTGATACAATATTTACTTACAGCACGAGTGCGCCTGATTCATTCGCTGTTAGAGTAGTCTCTCATGATATGGATTCTGCAATGGGTGATGCGGTTAATTCTTATTTGTGGAGATATAAAGATAAAAATTTTAATAATGCAACATCTACCAGCAGTTCATTCAGCTATGTTAGTGCTGATTCTGCATATGTTGATACTGTTTCACTTACTATAAAGGATAAGTATAATTCAGAAAACAGGCAGAAAATAATCATAACCTTTACAAAATAATTATCAAAAATGAATATAAATTCTACTTTATATAACATTACGCAAAATTCTATTATACAAGGATTTAGGAAACAACGCGACCTGTTGATTGTTGTTGCAATCGTTGCAATTCTTATTGTTATGGTCATTCCGATTCCAACATGGGCCATTGATTTACTACTTACCGTAAACATCTCTATCGCACTTACAATCCTCCTGGTTTCCATGTATAACAGGGAAGCGCTGGAATTCTCGGTATTTCCCGCATTACTTCTCACAGTAACACTGTTTCGACTGGCAATGAATGTTGCTACTACAAGGCTCATTTTAAGCCAGGCAGGGGACAAGGGCTCACAGGCAGCGGGAAAGGTGATTGAAGTATTCGGTACCTTTGTAACCGGGAACAATTACGTTGTGGGGTTTATCATATTTCTTATCATTGTTGTCATTCAATTTATTGTTATAACAAAAGGCGCGGGCCGTATCGCTGAGGTCGCCGCCCGTTTTACGCTTGATGCTATGCCTGGAAAACAGATGGCTATTGATGCTGATCTTAATTCCGGACTGATCAATGAGCAGCAGGCTCGCGAGCGCAGGTCAAAGATTTCGCAGGAGGCAGACTTTTACGGAGCAATGGACGGTGCGTCCAAATTTGTACGGGGAGATGCTATTGCAGCAATTATCATTACCTTGATAAATATCCTGGGTGGTTTCATTATTGGTGTTACTCAACAGGGTATGACTCTCAGTGAAAGCATACGTGTATACACCTCTCTTACCATCGGTGACGGGCTTGTCAGCCAGATACCCGCGCTGATGATTTCAACCGGAGCCGGCATTTTAGTCAGTAGAGCCGCTTCCGACGATAATTTAGGTGCAGAGATAAGCGCGCAGCTTTTTTCAAATCCTCGTGTCGTTGCTGTTACAGGTGGGGTAATGTTCCTGTTTGCTTTTATTCCTGGATTACCGAAAATTCCCTTTTTCATGCTTTCCACCTTTGCTTTTGCTACTTCCTATTTATCCTTTTTCGGTGAAAAAGAGAAACGGAAAGTTGCAGAGATAACTGCGGCTGAGGAAGCTGTACCCAAAGAGGAGCGGGTGGAGGATTACCTTCATGTGGATCCTATGGAGCTGGAGATCGGCTATGGCCTGATACCGCTGGTTGATATCAAACAGGGAGGCGACCTTCTCGACCGCATATCACAGATAAGACGGCAGCTTGCTTCAGATCTTGGTATAATCATACCGCCTGTTCGAATCAGAGACAATATCATGCTTAAGCCGAATCACTATGCAATCAAAATCAGGCGGGTGAAAGTCGGTGAGGGCGAGTTGATGAGCGGCTCATACCTTGCCATGAATCCTGGTACTGCAACCGGTAAAATCAGAGGTATAGAGACCATTGAACCTGCATTTGGACTACCTGCACTCTGGATAACCGAAAGTCAGAAAGAGAATGCGGAAATGGCCGGATTTACCGTTGTTGAGCTTCCTGCGGTTCTCGCAACCCATTTAACCGAGGTGATTAAGCGTCATGCTCATGAGATACTCACGAGGCAGGATGCCCAGGAACTCATCAATAATGTAAAAGAGACAAACCAGACTGTTGTAGAGGAGCTGATACCGAACATACTCAGCATTGGAGATGTTCATAAAGTACTGCAGAACCTTTTGCGGGAGAAGGTATCAATTTGCGACCTGCCGCTTGTACTTGAAACGATTGCAGATATCGCTCCGAAAAATAAAAACACCGACATTCTTACCGAGTACGTACGCAATGCTCTTGCACCGCAGTTGTGTGAAATATACAAGGATGAATCAAAGATAATCCCGGTGATTACCATTGATCCCAATCTGGAAGCAATGCTTGAAGGCAGCATGCAGGAGACTGAAACAGGAGTACGGCTTGCGCTTTCACCGGCTGATGCCGGTAAAATTATTGAAGCTGTCGGTGCGCAGATAGAAAATGTGAAAAAACAGGGCAGTGTACCGATGGTGCTCTGCTCTCCAACGATCAGGAGCCAGTTTAAAAGGTTGACTGAGAGCAATTATCCCGATCTTATTGTGTTATCGTATAATGAGATAGTACCCGGTATTGAAATACGGTCATTGGGGATGATTACCCTAAGTATAGGATAATAGTGTGTAGAAGCAGAAAGATCATTTTCATGCTCTTCTGCTTAACACACTATAACCCTGGAGAA
>JAUXBV010000071.1 GCA_030619215.1 Fibrobacterota bacterium
GCAGAGTTGCGTTAATAGTATTACATGGATTATAGAGTTATTTAATTCATATGCCTTGTCCCCGTGGGTGGTTTTAACAAATTCTACTGTAATTTTTCCCCTTTAACAGCAAGAATTTACAATATTTTCTCCCTCTCCTTATAATTCATTCAAAATCAAATACTGAGCTAGCCTCCCTCTCATCTCCCCTCTCTGATAAGCGATCTGCCGGTGGCAGGTGCTTCTGCAAGGGGGCGGGACGTGTGCCAAAGGGGTGGAAGCTTCCCCCACTAAAAAAGTGAAAACATAAAATCTAACTTTAAAAAATTCTCATGGCCTAAAGACCATGCCATATTGATAAAAATGTTATAATATGATTTCTCTTCCACTTCTATTATTATAGAAACTATCCATTCCCGTAAGAAAAATTATTATATTGATTCTCTACAATAATGGGAGAGAATAGATCACCAATTTTCAACAGGAGCAATATATGAGCATTCAGGACGTGGAGGGAATGAATGTAGCTGAGATTATTGTGCATCATGGAACTGATGACTCGATTAAAAACAGACCCTTTGTAATGTATAGAAATAAACAGGGAGAGATTCAATCAGTAACCCATGCGGAGTACTATCAGAGATCATTGGAATACGGCAACATGATTCATCAGCTTAGGGCCGAGCTTGGACTTCCGGATGCTGAGCGGTTCCATGTTGGCGTGTTTATGCAGAATATTCCTGAGTTCTTTTATATACTGGGCGGATGCGCATTTACAAATTCCACACTTGTCGGGATAAATAACGCGCAGGTCGGCGAGAAACTCGCGTTTGACATTAATAATATTGATATAAAAATCCTTTTTATCGATTATGTTAAGCAGCCCGGCACTGAGGGAACATTCATTGATACGGTTTTGAATGCAAAGGAATCAACCGGATTTACTACACTAACGGAAGACTATATAATTACAGTCTCAAAACCCGATGGGGGTGAGAAGCTTCCGATCCCGGATATCCCGGAGAAATTAAAGAAATATACCGGCTCTACCGCAGGTTTTAAACCGGTTGATCTGGATGTGTCCAATGCCGGAGTCATTATATTTACATCCGGGACAACAGGCGTGCCCAAGGGTATTGAGGTTACGTGGAAAAAACTGTTTGACGTGGGTGTTACCGCAACAAACATTCTGAAATATAATGACAGGGACGTAGGGTATATATGCATGCCGATCAACCATTCCAATTCTCTGTATCTTAATATTATGCCTGCATTGTTAAACGGCGCAAAACTGCTTCTGAGAAGGCGGTTCAGTGTCAGCAACTTTGTAAAGGATATTGAAGAAGCAGGGGCTACGGTTTGGAACTGCGTCGGTGACCCGGTGCAATATCTCATAAATAAAATCAGCAGCACTATCGGGGACAATGCTGATTTCTCTCGTTTACCATTAAGAACCGTTATCAGTACAGGTACCAATGCTGCAAACAGGGCTAGCTTTACCGGAATGTTCGGCCTTGAGATTTTCAAGGAGGTATACGGATCAACTGAGTCAGGCGCAATAACAGCGGTTGATCAAAACACACCGGTGTACAGTGTCGGCAAGCTCCTGAAAGATATAAGAATTGTTAATGAGGAAACTCTGGAAGAGCTGGAGATCGCGGATGTTGATGAAGATGGAAAAATTACCAACCTTAGCAGGTGCGCCGGTGAAATCATTGTAGGCCAGACCTCTCTGGGGGCATCCGCCTTTACCGGCTATTATAAACTCCCGGAAGAGAGCGCCGAAAAAATATGTACTGTCAAAGGCGAAGACTTTTACCGTATGGGAGATTTGGGTGCTATCATGGAAAAAGGGGGTGAAAGGTATATGATCTTCCTTGGCAGGACAGGCGACTGGGTAAGATTCAAGGGAGAGAACTGGGCTCCGGTCGACGGCGAAAAAATAGTGAATGACTATGATGGAATAACGAATGCGGGTATTATCGGCGTGCCACAGTCAATCGGTAAGGAAGATGATCCTATGTATGTACTTGAAGTGGAAAATCCGGCTGAGTTTGACCTTGAGAAATTTTACTCATTCTGCAAGGAAAAGTTACCCGGCTATATGCTGCCCCGGCTTATCAGGCTTGTGAAAAATCTCCCTATGACGGATACAATGAAGCTGAAAAAGTCAATATTAAAACGTGAATTTTATTATCGTACAGCGGATCTGGATTCAAATAGTGATGATATTATTTTTGAAATGGTTCAGGGTAAGCCGAATCGGTTTACAACAGAAGAATATAAAGAGGAAATTGGAAAATTTACTGATCCGACAAATCAGGCCGCGTTAAAGGCATTTACAAAAAGGCCGGATTTATTTTAACTTAAAACTCGAAGCAAATAAAATGCCACAGAGACACAGAGGCACAGAGAAAACATTTCAAATAATAGTTAAAAGAAAAAGAGAATTTAATAAACACTTATTCTCCACTTTGGCCATAGCTCACAGGACTTGTTCGAGCCGTAAAAAGAGATTTAATTTATAGTAAAAATAAGGCAAAAAAGATTAATTAAACTAATTTTTTCATTTCTTTACTCTGTGTCTCCGTGTCTCTGTGGCAAATAAAATGGCTAGCAAAAGAAAGGATAAAAAATGAAAAACATTGGAGTAATCGGCTGCGGAACAATGGGCGGCGGCGTTGCGCAGGTCGCTTCTGAAGCAGGATTTGACGTTACAGTTATGGAAATCGAGGAAAAATTCCTTACATCCGGTATGAAGAAGATCGATAAATTCCTGAGCAAATCGGTTGAAAAAGAGAAGATCACTGCGCAGCAGAAAGACGATATCCTGAAAAGAATCAAGGGCACGCTGGATATCAACGACCTTGCTCAATGCGACCTGATCGTTGAAGCTGCGATTGAGGACCTGCAGATGAAAAGGGAGCTTTTTCAAAAGCTTGATGAGATATGTAAGGACGATACTGTTCTTACAACAAACACTTCATCATTAACGGTGATCGAAATAGCTGAAGCGACAAAACGCCAGGATAAAGTTGTGGGGCTTCACTTCTTCAATCCCGTGCCGCTGATGCCGCTGGTCGAGGTTGTCAAAACTATTAAAACCAGTGAAGAGTCCTTCAAAACAGCATGGGAATTTATTGAAAAAATCAAAAAGATACCGGTTGCTGCCAAGGACAACACGGGATTTATCGTTAATCTCCTCTTAATTCCTTTTCTCCTTGATGCCATCAGAGTCCTGGGAGAAGGTATTGCATCTGTCGAGGATATTGACAAAGGTATGAAATTCGGCTGCGGGCACCCCATGGGACCGCTTGCTCTCCTTGATCTTATTGGCCTTGATGTAATCCATAAGGTGGCAACTATCATGTATAATGAGTACAAGGAAAAGAAGTATGCTCCTCCCCCGCTGCTGAAACAGATGGTGCTTGGAGGATACTTCGGCGTTAAAACAGGGAGAGGATTCTACGAATACGGCGGTGAAGAGCCGAAGCCAATGAAATTCTAATAAGGCAAATACAACTATTACATTAGTAGTTTGATTATATTCTTGGAAAGTGTCATTACGGGGAATGCAATGACGAAGCAATCTCCATCTATTCACATTATAAAGATTGCTTCACTTCGTTCGCAATGACATAATAAGTAATTTAACCAAGCCAAAAACATATGATATTAGTTATAACTAGTATTATTCACTCAACAATTAGGCGCCTCCTATGCGACAATCGTACTTTTTAATTATTATAGCTGTTTTTGCATTATTGTTTACCGGCTGTAACCTGGTTGACGATGTAAAGGACAAGTTTAACCAAAGACCCGAGGTCGAGGCTGTAAGCGAAGTTCTTAAAACCGCAATTCCACTTGGTTACGCAGCCAACCTTGCAATGGAGGCTATTGCGGGGAATGTTGCGCCGCATGTCACCATTGTTACCAGCGTTGGCCAGTTTCCGGGTAACGGCTTGATCAGGATCGATATAAGCAGCACTTATCCCCTTCCCATCGGCTCGGATACCAGCGGAATCATTTTTGTTGCCGGGCTCTGGTCTTCAGTGGAAGAGGCCATATTCTCCATTTTCTTCGTTGATCTTGACATTACCCACGGCACCTTTACTTTATCCAAAATCTCTACATTCCCTGTCATACGGGACACAACGTCAGACAGCATTCTGGCGGTCTATGCGTATGAGGATGTCAACGCAGGCTCCGACACGGCAATGGTGGTAGAATTATCAGACTCGGCGGTTCAGGCAGAGCTTCTGAGGCTCAAAACGGCTCCGCCTCTTGACAGTGCCATAGCATTGGAGCAGGACGCCTGGATTATTAATATTAACAATAAGGGAACCGTTGATAACACTTTTGACGACAGCTATTTCATATCCGGAGCCGGACAGTATGTTGAAGCAAGCCCTACAAACGCATCGGTTATTCAGCTTGTTATGATCGGTGCAGGTTATACGCCGGCAATACCTCTTAACCCATACGAAGGTAGAGCGGTACTCAGGGATATCGACGTCTCGCAAGGGGATTTCCCTGAACTCGGAACCGCAGTACTTACCTTTCATTCAAAGAATGATGGGAAAGTGGATGTGTTTATTGCGACCGGGGTATATACAGGGCGAACCGGTTCTTCTCTTGCGTTGAACTTGGATGAATAGGTGTCGGATTCAAAGATATAGCTCTGTGGAGAAGTAGATTCAGAATCTTTGATTTTTATTGATTGCGATTGGATAATCTTCCACCCTGCGGGACTGGTGACCTACGGTTTATGGTCTTGTTTTCTATAGATATCACGTTCCTAGCGGAACTGGAATAAATGAAAACAATGCGTCAATAAATAAAAACAAAAATCATAAGGAGAAATAAACAAATGACAGAATTCCAACCATTCATCATGGAACGCATGATGTCAAAGTTTGAGAAAGATGTTGAATACAACATCTCTGAAAGCGGTGTGCATCCCATGACACTTAAGGAGCTAATCGATTATGATCCTGATAATATCAACAAGCTGCTTGCCACTGAAATAAACTATGCCCATGCCAACGGCATTCCGGAACTGAGAGAGAATATTGCGGCAATGTACACTGGTGCAACAACGGAGAATGTGCTGGTTACGGTGGGCGCAATTGAAGCGAATTACAATACGATAAGCACCTTGCTTTCTGCAGGAGATGAAATCATTGTTATGCTGCCGAATTACATGCAGATCTGGGGTATCGCAAAAAACCGGAATTTACAATTAAAAGAATTTCATTTACGCGAAGAAAATGGCTGGGCGCCTGACCTTGACGAACTCAATGATCTTGTTACTGAGAATACAAAGCTTATAGCTATATGTAACCCAAACAACCCTACCGGCTACATTCTTACTGAAAGCGAAATGAATGCTATTATTGCTACAGCCGAGCGGGCTGGTGCATGGATCTTAGCGGACGAGGTGTATGCCGGCGCAGAGCGTTCAACGGATGAACAAACACCCTCCTTTTATGGCCGTTACGATAAAGTGCTGGCAGTTGGCAGCCTTAGCAAGGCTTACGGCCTCCCCGGCCTTCGCATCGGCTGGGTAGTCTGTCCTGTTGAAATTGTTGATGATATCTGGGCGCGGCATGAGTATACTACCCTCAGCGCTACAATGTTATCGAATCATCTTGCTGCAATCGCCCTCTCCCCTGAAGTACGCCCGCGAATTATCCAGCGTACCCGTGACTATATCCGAAAGGGATTTCCGGTACTTCAGCAATGGATGGACAGCCATGAGAACACATTCAGCATCACTTCCCCACAGGCTGCTGCTATCGCTTTTGTCAGGTACCAATTGGATATCAATTCTACCGAATTTACTGAGCGGTTGATCAAGGAGAAAAGTGTGCTGATCGTGCCGGGCGATCATTTTGGCCTGGATCACTTCCTGCGCATTAGCTATGGCCTGCCTCATGATTACCTTACTGCTGCGTTAGACCGCATTCATGAGTTAATTGTGGAATTGAAGAGTTAACCGATCTATTATTAAGGAAACTCAAATGGTTAATCCCGAAGATATTGCAAAAGAAGTTCAATTAGCAGAAACTCGTATTCGTCCTCATATCCGGGAAACGATACTGGAACACTCTCTCTATTTCAGTCAGCGTGTAGACGCGAATGTCTATTGTAAATTGGAGAACCTTCAATTTACCGGTTCTTTTAAAACCCGAGGTGCAATGAACAAGGTTCTATCCCTGACGCCCGAGGAACAAAGGCGTGGCGTTGTAACCGCTTCAACAGGCAATCACGGTGCAGCGGTTGCCTTCAGCTTAAACAAACTTAATGCATCCGGAATCATCTTTGTTCCGGAAATTGCATCCCCCAATAAAGTGGAAGCGATTGAGCGACTTGGTGCGGAGGTACGCTATTTCGGCCGGGACTGCGTTGAAGCTGAAGCCTATGCAAGGAAATATGCATCAGAAAATCAAATGACATACATTTCACCTTACAACGATCTACAGGTTGCTGCAGGACAGGGCACCATCGGTATAGAGCTGTCTCGCCGGCTTGATAAGATAGACGCCGTATTCGTTTCACTCGGCGGCGGCGGGTTAATTTCCGGTATTGCCGGATACCTCAAATCCGTAAATCCTGATGTGCAGATAATCGGCTGCTCGCCTGAAAATTCACAGGTGATGATTCAGTCGGTAAAAGCGGGGAAAATACTGGATTTACCCTCTCTCCCTACTCTTTCCGACGGGACTGCTGGTGGCCTTGAACCGGGTGCCATTACATTTGACCTGTGTAAAGCTCTCGTAGATGATTATATGACAGTTACAGAAGATGAAATCAGGGAGAGCCTGCGATTGTTTATGCAAACTCATCACATGATGATCGAAGGCGCTGCAGGAGTTGCTGTTGCTTCGTATCTGAAAATGAAGGAGCAATTCAAAGGTATGAATGTGGTTATTATTATTTGCGGGGCGAATATCAGTCTTGAAGTATTGAAGGGTGTTCTTTAACATACTTAATATTAAAAAAAAGAATAACGAATACCGAACCCCGATAAATAGGGAATATAGCAAAATATTTCGACTGACAAAGTGCCTTAAAACTTCGACATTCTACATTCTTTAATCGATATTCGATATTCATTTTCAACAAGGAGAGTTTGTGAAAATAATCCCTCTGGAACGAATAAAAGAAATCCTCCCTTCCCTTGATCTCATTCCCGCTATTGAAACGGGCTTTGTTGCTTATTCACAAGAGAATGCCGTAGTGCCGCCTGTTGGAGAACTGATACTGGACAAGGGAGAAGTACATATTAAATATGGCTACCTTAAGAAGGATGATTATTATGTAATTAAGATTGCCTCAGGCTTTTACGACAATCCAAAACTCGGCTTACCTTCCAGCAATGGGCTGATGCTCCTTTTCAGCCAGGAGACCGGTGAGCTTGTGAGCATCCTGCTTGATGAAGGCTATCTTACTGATATCCGTACAGCAATTGCCGGCGCTATTGCCGCCAAGCACCTTGCCCCAAAGAACATTGAGCGCATTGGAATTGTTGGGACAGGTATTCAGGCACGCTTGCAGTTAAGTTATCTTTCACATGTTACTATATGTAAAGAAGTTCTCGTTTGGGGCAGAGGCGATATACAACTGGTAAAGTATAAAATTGAAATGGAAAAACAGGGCTTTAATATAGAAACCACGTTGGACACTGCTGAAATTTTACAAAAATGTAATCTTATTGTTACTAATACTCCATCCGCTACTCCCCTGCTTAACGCATCCGATTTACAGGCAGGCACACACATCACAGCAGTTGGCTCGGACACTCCGGATAAACAGGAATTGGATTCGGCATTATTAAAGAAAGCGGATGTTGTCGTTGCTGACAGTATCTCCCAGTGTATGGGTCGGGGTGAAATATACAAAGCTATACAGGCCGGACATATCTCCAGTGATGACCTGGTGGAGCTGGGAGCCATCATTGCAGGTACAAAGGCAGGACGTACTGATGATAATCAAATAACAGTTGCTGATTTAACTGGTGTCGCTGTGCAGGATATCAAAATAACCGAAGCTGTTTATGAAGCTTTGTCTTAGGAAATAAATTTAAATCTATTCTCTGTGCCTCTGTGGCTATTTTTTTAAATCTATATGTATTAAAGGATCAATTCAAAATGTCATTTACAGAAACTGAATGTATCAAATGCAGGGAAGACTTTCCTGCATTACAGCGCATTGTAAACGGTAATCGTATTGCCTATTTCGACGGCCCTGCCGGTTCCCAAGTTCCAAAGCAGGTTATTGACTCAATATCACACTACTATCGAACCTTCAATGCTAATGCGCATGGAGAATTCATCACTTCACTTGAGGTAGACCGGGCTGTTCATGAGTGTCGTGAAACTGTCGCACAGTTTTTAGGTGCCTCCAACGGAAAAGATATCTCCTTTGGCGCTAATATGACGTCACTCACCTTTTCTCTCAGCCATGCTCTGGCAAAAAAAATGCAACCCGGTGATGAGATCGTGATCACCCAGCTAGACCATGAGGCAAACCGCGGGCCATGGCTAAATTTACAGGAGAAAGGCATAGTTATAAAGGAAGTGAAACTCAACAGAGACGGTTATATTGACTACGATGACCTCGAACAACAGATAAATAAAAAAACACGCATTGTAGCAATCGGCTATGCATCCAACGCCCTCGGAACAATTAACGATATTGCATTAGCCCGCAGTCTATCAAAGGAAGCCGGTGCGTACCTTGTCATTGATGCGGTACATTATGCACCCCACTTCCCAATCGATGTTACGAAAATAGATGCGGACTTTCTTCTCTGCTCCGCATATAAATTCTACGGCCCGCATGTAGGAATCCTTTACTCCCGCCCCGGCCTTCTTGACGAGCTTCCTACCGATGTCCTCCGTACCCAGATACAGGACGCCCCTTTTCGCATTGAAACCGGCACCCTGAATTTCGCAGCACTGACGGGCGTGACTCAGGCTATCCAATATATCGCTTCCTGGGGCAGAGGCTCCACCCTTCGCGAGCGAATTGTAACGGCAATGCAGGATATCGCCGTGTATGAACATGAGCTCGGCCGCTTTTATTATGATAATGTCCGTGAAATAAAGGGCGTGACAGTATGGGGACCCGATTTCTCTGATGTAAATAGAGCTCCAACAATATCCATCACAATAAATGGCATGAATTCAAAAGAAGCCGCAAAAAAGCTCGGTGAAAAAGGTATCCTGGTATGGAACGGGCACTTCTATGCAGTTCGTGCTGTTGAAGTGCTTGGCCTGGTTGAACAAGGAGGGCTTATAAGGACCGGTATGCTCATGTATAATACAAAAGATGAGGTTGAGAGGCTTATTCAGGCAATTAGGTTCTCTGTCTGAATTATCTACCCCACTAGTGTGGGACACGCTTTTTTTCGTAGATTATTCAGACGTAGAGAATCTTATCCACCTTCGCTGGATTAGAGAACCAGTCTGATAATACTTCATATATAAATAGCACACTTCTAAAATTAACTTTGATTATTACATATTTAATTTATTTTCATATTTAATAATTATTCCAATCTTTTATTTACTTAATTATAAGGATTTTATCGATGAAAGCAACAAAAGACTGGGGCCCGTGCAATTGTGACTGTGGTGAACATATCAAGCCCGGAGATGAAATGATAATAGTTGACGGGAGTCTATTTCTGTCAGGCCATGAAAATAACAGGCGCACGAGGTTTATTGAAGCTATAAAGAAGGATGAAGAACCGAAAAAATTAAAAAAGGAATAACAATTCAGCCTGGTAAAAAGAATATCATCTCAAAATTTATTCACTAATATGAAATAAAAGCCATAAATCGTCATATTTCGTTGATTTATACA
>JAUXBV010000106.1 GCA_030619215.1 Fibrobacterota bacterium
TACCATATCCTTCAGCTTAACACACTATTATATCACCTTATAACTACTTTCTTTTGAAAGCGCTCATTCTCTATAATTCCAACAATTAAATATAGTCCTGCACCAACAGTATTACACTGAGTATCGCAGCAACCCCATATACCGGTATATTGTCCTTCTGCTTTTCTATTTATGCTGATTGTTTGAATCAATTTACCCGCAATATTGTAAATATGAAAGCTTTGATCAGGTAATTGACTTGAATTTGAAAATGAAATTGTTAGAAATCCTGATGAATTGGTATATACGTTAATTGGTGATTCAGATATAGAAGAGGTAGAAAAATTAATAGGGGTAACTTGCATAGGTACAGCATAATCGGCAATTATAGCAACACCCGGAATAATTGCTTTTGCAAGCCATGTGGAGTCAAAAATTGAAGTAATGCTGTCTGCAGCGGTATGATATTGACCTCCGCCTTCACCGCCGCCGCCAATTGATGCAACATAGCCGTTTTGCCAGAAAATTTTTGTGTCTGTCGGGATATCTGAGCTAGTACGCATGCTTACTGCAACAGGGAAATCGTATTCCTCTCCAAGATATTCTATTCGATCAAAAAAATCTTGTGCTCCCGTGCAACCGCTATATATACGATGAGATATTGAAGTTGATGAGCCGGGGCCAATACCAAGCATATCATAGGTAACTGCACCGCCAATAATCTTACAACCATCATTATTAAAGTGATCAATCAGTTCTACAGTTCCTTTTAATCCACGCTCCTCGACATTAAATCCTACATAGACTATTGTATTTTCAAAATCATAATCTTTTAAAACACGGGCAACTTCCAGAACTCCGACATCGCCGCAACCATTATCATAAGCTCCCTGATGACGTTTTTGGCCCGCGTAATCATCAGAACGAATGTTGTCAATATGTGCACCTATAAGACAGAACTCTTTTAGAGAAGGATTTTTTTTACCCTTTTTTACTCCAATAACATTGGGAGCATCCCAATCCGGGACTTCTTGTATATCAACACTGTCGCACCCATATTCTCTAAATTTCTTCTCCATATAGGGGACTAAAGTCTCTTTGTTCCATTGGGGATTTGCAGCACTTCGGTTAAATATACCGCATAGATCCCGTAATAAGCGCGCACAGGAATCAGGACTTACTTTTGAAATCATCTCTTCAATCAGAGGGTCTACTGATACAGGCTTGCGTTCCGGAATTATTGTTCTTGATTCATATAAAGCGGAAATCGGCTTAAATGAGATCCATTCAAGGTGTAATGGGCATGGAGCATTATTATGTATATCACCTGATAATCCCTTAATAATGAGTCTCCCCTCAAATATATCAAGTACTTTGCCACATCCAGCAAATTTTTCAGGATCAATCGCCGGACATAACCCCTTGTCAGGATGTACTGCATAATACTCAGAATTCTGTGAGGGCTCAGGATTGGTTTCAAGAACATTCAGAGGTGCTTTAGTTTGTCTTAGCTTCTGTATATCCATTTCATTTGCATGGATAAGGCAGTAAGAATCTGAGATATAGATAGTTTTAAATGAATTAGAAGTTGATTTTAATAATGGTGTACGGACAAGGTAAGTATCGGTAGCAAAACTGAAGCTGATAAGAATGCATATAATAAGAAAAAAATAATTTTTCATGGCCCCTCCATTTAAAAATTTATTCTATAAACTATAAATACTATAAATAGTATCAATATTATTAATTAATCTAACAACTTTATCTTTTCTTTGCAGGTTTTTCTTTATATTTGGGACGGAAGTAATTAAATATAGGGACGGAGGAAGTTTATCAGTTTAGTTGCCCTATAAACAGAAGAAAGGTTTTGAATCAATCCTTTCAAAAGGGAAATTTGCACCTGCTTATACCAGAAACCCTTTCACAAGCAGTATACCTCATACGTCTTGAATACGTAAGTAATATTATTAGTACTAAACTACTTATACAATAAGATGTAATTCTGTATTAAAAATCTTTAAAATGTAATATTCCATTAATCCACTCTTCTTTTCTCTCTATATGAAACCCTTCAAAATTTGATTATATTTATACTACCAACAATTCCACTGTATTTACTATTCGTTAAAGGTTTTAATGGTGCTATCAATCTTTTCCTTTTTTAAAATCTTTAAAATGCGATATTCCTATATTCCATTACTCCATCACCCCATTATTTTAATCCTACGAAGTAGGGCTCCATTCTTATTTCTACCTAAAGGTATAAGAAATACTAAGAAATTAATTTCTAACTATTTCTTTATCTGCGTCCTCTTTGTGCTCTACGGTGTAATCTTCTCCCAGGATTATGTGAGTGACACTCTGGCAGTGAGGGCGATTCTTGATTCCAATGGATTATATGAAATTCCTGTTGATTCGGTGACTGATTCAAGTGGAGGCAGGATTGTAGAAATTAATCTTGGCGGCAGGGGCCTGACTGTACTTCCTCCGGAAATAGGAAATATTACAGGTTTGGAAATTCTTGTTCTTTACAGTAATAATCTTAGCCAGATCCCTGCTGAAATAGGAAGTTTGACCTCTTTGGGGATTCTTTCCCTTGCTACAAATAACTTGGCCGGTATTCCACCTGAGATTGGTGATATAGGTAATTTGGCAAAACTCTGGTTGAATAGTAATAACCTGACCGGCCTTCCTGCTCAAATAGGTAATCTTACTAATTTAAACGAGCTACATCTTGAACATAATGAGCTTACTTCTATCCCTGCAGAAATAGGGAATTTAACATTATTACTACAGCTTCTTCTTTTTGATAATAGCCTTACCAGCCTTCCTGTAGAAATAGACAAACTTACTAATTTAATGGTAATTGATGTATCAGAAAACAGCCTGTCACATATTCCAGCGGAAATAGGTAATCTTGAATTTTTAGAGTACCTTATAATTGATGATAATGCTCTGGACAGCTTACCTCCGGAAATTGGTAATATTACTGCTTTACAGGGACTTTACCTTTCCAATAATAACCTTACCAGCCTGCCTTCTGAGATCGGAAACCTTGCGAACAACTTAAGAGAGCTTAATCTTGCTAATAATGAATTAACCGTTATCCCTCCTGAAATAGGGAATTGTATCGGTTTAAGCAAGATTTATCTTGAAGATAATAACCTTGACAGCCTTCCAGTTGAAATTTATAACCTGACAGGCTTAACCTCTCTTTTTCTTTATAATAATAACCTGACCGGCATTTCTCCTGAGATAGGCAATCTAACGATGCTGGAGTACCTTAGTCTTTCTTCCAATAATCTGACTGACCTTCCTTCAGAAATCGGAAACCTTGATAGCCTGAAATATCTTATGCTTGACAGCAATAGCCTGGCTAACATTCCGCCGGAGATAGGAAACCTTACAAATTTAAAACTTATTCTTAACCTCAGTGAAAACGAATTAACCGGCATTCCTCCTGAGCTGGGCAACCTTACAGCGTTGGAACATCTTGATCTTAGTTTTAATTCCATGAGTGACATTCCTGCGGAAATAGGTAATTGTAAAGCTTTGGAATATCTTTATATTAATAATAATTCTCTGTCAGACCTGCCTGATTCACTGGTAAAGCTTACCCCGGGTTTTGAGCTTGACTGCGGATACAACAAGCTTGATACCATTAATCTTTCAGATACTGTAATTGACTGGCTGGATGAATATGACCCGGACTGGAGAAACACGCAAAGCGTACCAATTATATATAATCCTGATAGTTATTCGAATAGATTATCTCTCAATATCAATAAATCAGTAATCTTATTCAACCTTCCAGCTTCGGGAAAAATCAAACTCCAGCTTTACAATATCAAAGGAAGATTAATCGAAACTCTCATTAGTTTATATATGCAGCCCGGCAGATACATGTTGACGTGGGACAGCAGGAGATATGGTTCGGGGGTTTATTTTCTAAAGTTAAGTGCATCCTCCTTCGCAAATGCTTCGGCGGACAGGAATGGTTCTTCGGTTTCGAAGAAGGTTACGGTGATAAGGTGATATCAGAACGCAGGTAATATTATTCTTCTTTACCAAACTTATTAAAAGAAATATTAAAATTATCATCACTTCTAAATAATTGATATCATTAGCTTTTAGTGAGGTACTATTTTATAATAATCATAAACAGGTTTACTGAAGAACCAACCTCACCAAATCAGGGCTGATAGAGATGGCGAAGTTAACGGTAACTCTTTCAAAAGATAAGATGTTGGCTTATGTTTCCGGTACAGTAAAGGATGATGTACCAAAGGATGAGATAACCAGGCTTATTGAGGATGCCCTTTCTGAGAATGGTGTTGTATCCGGGATTCAGGAAAAGCTTGTTGCTTCTGTGGTATTGGAACTATCAGAGCAGAGAAGGATTGAAGGAGCAATCGTAGCAATAGGGGAGTACCCTAAAAAAGAAAAACTGGCAGGAGCCAGGTTCCTGGTTCCAACCTGCCTTGAGAATAACCTGGATCATAGTTTTATAGAGGATGTGAATAAACCGGTACACTATTATCAGCTTCTTGACTATATTCATGATCCGTACATTGTGAAAGAGGATGATAATGTAGGTAAGTTCCGGACAGGGGAGAAAGGGGCTAGCGGCCATAATGTTCTGGGTGAAGCTGAGGAGGTTCAGGCAAAAGCGCAGCCTTCGGAAGATCTGGGGCAGGGCCTTATCACAAAATATGACTCATCGGATATTATCAGTACCTTTACCGGTATTATTGTCCGGAAAAAGAATCAGGCATATATTCTGCCGGTCAACCTTGACGGGGCGGTATTTGTAAATGTTTCAAAAGACAGGGTGAAGGCTTACCTGCACCTTTTCCCGCCCGGCCCGGGTGGAAAAGAGATTACCACACAGGATATAATCAGAACGCTTGAGAGGGAATCGATTGTATACGGTATAAAACAGGACGCTATTAAAAACGCCTTAGCAATTATGAGAGAAACCGGTGATAAAGTGGAAGGTGACCTTATTGCCGAGGGAGTGTCGCCAGTACCCGGAGAGGACGCTAAAATCGAGTATCAGGTTGACTTGTCTTTTTCCCATAAGCCAAAGATAAAAGAAGACGGAAGGGCCGATTATTACAGTATTCATATTTTTGAGAATGTCACTGAACAGCAACCCATAGCAAAGATAGTGCCTCCTACCGGCGGTACTCCCGGTACGGATGTTTACGGCAAGCCCATTGACGCACCGCCCGGTGAATCTGCGCAGGTTTCTCCGGGAAAAAATATTGAAACGATGTCGGAAGACCCGAATACCTTAGTTGCGACCAAGACCGGTCATGTTTATTTACGAAATGATAATCTTCTCGTTGAAGAAGTTTTAAATATTGAAACGGACATTGATTTCAGCACGGGGAATATAGACTTTCCGGGTGATGTTTTTATTAGCGGTGATGTTAAATCGGGATTTACGGTAAAGGCAGAGGGGAATATAAGCATTACCGGTACGGTTGAGGATGCAGTAGTTGAAGCTGGTGAAACGGTTATTGTTCATTCCGGGTTTATTGGTAAGGGTAAAGGCAGGATCAAGGCGGGGGGTGACGTCGTTGTAAAGCATGTCCGCAATCAGACTATCATGGCAAAGAATAACATCATGGTTGACGGGGAGGTGCTTGATTCACACCTTTTTGCCGGCAATGAGATGTTTGTTGAAGTAAGGAAATCGTGGATTGTCGGCGGCACTGCGGTGGCGCGTAACAAGGTCCGCGCGTATTCAATCGGCAATGCGTCACATGTTCAAACGGAAGTTGCTTCGGGCATTGATCTGTTTGTCAAGAAAATACTGGAAGAGCTGGAAAGAGAGATAGCTGACCTTGAGAATGAGGTGAATATTATAGCAAAAAATGAAAAAAGGCTCATTTCAGGGGAACTGTCCGGGGGAGAGTTAAAAGAGATGCGGCGAACAGTAAGCTCCCAACTGAAAAAGCTGCGCGAAGAGCACGAGAAGAAAATAAAACAGCTGAGAAAATATAAAAGCCATTACCGGAGATCGCTTTATGATACCAAAGGAACTGTTGGTGTCATTGACACAATTTATCCCGGAGTTATCGTTAAGATCGGCAATCGACAGCATCTGGTTAGTGATGCCTTGAAGAAATGTCTTTTTTATATTCATGATGATTTGATAAAATCAAGAACGTTTTCATTTTAATTATTTAAAAATAATAATGTTTAATTTAATCCTGCCCCCTTCTGAAATATCCGTTTTTTGGCCTGGGATAATAATATTAGGGGTGTTAATAGGTTTTCTGACTGGTATGTACGGGGTCGGCGGAGGATTTTTACTTACCCCTTTCCTTAAGGTACTATTCGGTATACCGTATACTTATGCAGTTGGCTGCAGTCTTACCCTGATTTTTATTAATTCAATGTTTGCCTCGGCAGGCCACTGGAAGAAAAAAAGTGTTGATCCTTTGCTTGGGTCAATCCTGGCTGTCGGCGCACTGATAGGTACAGAAGCTGGTATAAGGATTCTTCAATATTTAAATACTAGAGGTGTCGTTACCATTAGGGGAAGTATGGTTAGCATACTTGACCTTGTATTGAGCAGTATCTTTATTGTACTGATGATAGCAGTATGTATTTCCATCCTCCTTGAGGCTTCTGACAGACAGCAGAAGAGCGAAGTCGACACGAAGCTGTCCCGCTGGCAGAAAAAAATTGCAATCCCTCCGGTATTTTCATTTAAATACAGTAATATTGATAAAATGAGTTTTTGGGTACCCTTTGTATGTTCGCTTATCATCGGTGTTCTTACCGGACTGCTGGGTGTTGGAGGAGGTTTTATATATCTTCCGCTTCTGATCTATGTTATTGGCACGCCGACACTTATTGCAGTTGGAACCAGCTCTTTTCAAATGGTTTTTGCAAGCGCATATGGCGCTTCAAGATATTTTCTTGTGGGAAATGTTAATTTAATAATCGTTGTATTGCTCCTGGCAGGGTCTTTTATTGGCGTAAAACAGGGTATTAACAGTGCGCATTACTTTGGCGGCAGAAAAATACGCAAGTCTTTTGTTTTGGTCATTGCAGTTGGTATTGTTGTTATTCTTTTTGATATTATAAGGAATGTTTTACAATAAGGTAATTGATTAGTAATGATTCAAATAACGCCTGACATTTCTCTTGAAGACAGTGAAATCCAGCTGGACTTTATTCATTCTTCAGGCCCGGGCGGCCAGAATGTTAATAAAGTAGCTACTGCCGTAAAGCTTTACTTTGATATTGTCAACTCGCCGTCACTGCCGGAAGATATTAAAAAGCGCCTGATAACTCTGGGAGGGAAAAGGGTAACTCAAGACGGTGTATTAATTATTGACGCAAGACGGTATAGAACACAGGAGCGGAATAGACAGGATGCAATAGAGCGCTTGTCATTGTTAATACGTAAAGCAGCGGATAAACCTAAAAGACGGAAAAAAACGAAACCGACAGAAGCATCAAGGAAAAAACGACTGAAGGTTAAACATTCGCGGGGTGAAAAGAAACAATTACGAAAAGCAGTTGACCCTTTTGTGGAATAATTTTTAAAAATAATGGAAAAAAATTATCCAGTTAATTATAATATATTATTAGTATGAAAAAATTAATAGATATAGTTACTTTTGATTTCAACAGCTTTATTGGCCGTGAAATAGGAAATGTTACAATACTTAAGGAGCTGGGACGCGGGAATAAAGGTGTTGTGTTTATTGCCTTTCAAAAGTCATTGAAAAGACAGGTCGCCGTAAAAATATTACCCAAAGTATGTGCTACAACTGAAGAACAACGCGAGCAATTCAGGGATGAAGCGGAAATAATTGCTGTATTAAGTCATCCGAATATTATTACTATATTTGAGATGGGCGAGGAGACTGATTTTTATTTTCAGACAATGCAGTTGATAAGTGGAAGCGATTTAGATAGAATAATCGCACAGTATCAAAAATATCCGGTACCGACAAAGAGATTAATACCATTGGGACATACAGTAAATTTAATGATACAGATAGTTGATGGCCTCGGTTATGCTCATGATGAAGGAATTATTCATCAGGATATAAAGCCGTCGAATATTTTAATAGAAAAGCGTACCAAGAGGCCTTTAATAGCTGACTTTGGCATTGCTAAAACAGCTCATATAGAGACCCATTTAAAAGAGGGATTAATTACTGGCAGCCCAATCTATATGTCTCCGGAACAAGCTTCGGGAGAGGAGACAGATAAGAGAACGGATATCTATTCATTAGGTATTCTTTTTTTTAAAATGCTTACCGGGGCATTACCCGTAAGGAAAGAAAATGCAGAAGAGATATTAGCTAGAAAGATCAATCAGCCGGATACATTTATTACTCGAATGCCTACTGAAGCTTCGCCGCTTATTAATGAAGAACTTGAAAAAATTATTTTTAAAGCGATAGAGGTAGATGTGGAGAAGCGGTATCCGGACTGCGAGAATTTTAAAAATGATTTAACGCAGTTTCGTGATAAACATCTCTCATAATAGATGTTATTTTAGACATAGTTTATTGTTTTTTTTGCCTTTAATTGTATAATAAACTAATAAAATTATCTATTTAACAGTTTTATTAA
>JAUXBV010000439.1 GCA_030619215.1 Fibrobacterota bacterium
ACGCATGGCTTCTAAACCATAACATACTGGGTAAATACATCCGGGATTATACTGAACGCCGCGGCTTGCCGAAACGGACGAAGGTGCTAACGTTATTGCTTCTGTGGGTAACTATTGGATTAAGTCTTGTTTTTGTGACAGAAAACTTAATTATTAGAATAATATTGCTTACAGCAGCAACGTCCGTGTCTGTGCATATTATAAGCCTGAAAACTTTGAAAGAGTGAGAAATACCAATTCTGTAAAGAGGTAAGTTAAGCAGAATAAATGATAACAAATTGGATTACATATATACTGAAGAGTCAATAGGAACCGCTCAATTTAGGTGCTAGGTATTTTCCTTCTCAGTAATAATAATATCAACAACCCCAATAAAAAGCTCTGCAATCACCTGAGACGGCTTTTTAAAGAGCGTTTTGAGCAGCTCTTTTGCTTTGGATCTAACCATATCCACAACTAAGGGGAAATATTCAACCGCCAGCAAACCTGCATAGATAGTCGAGCGATAACCGGAGAATATCTTTTGTAATCCTCGTAAAGCTAAAAAATGGAATTTGAAGTGGAAAAAAATAAACGTTGTCTCCAGCCAGGTCCAGAGCCTTAACCATTGCGTAATTGTATTTACAACACCTTCACGGGTGATCAATGGGACGCCGTTGATTCTTGTTCCATAAGTAAAAAAACTGTGCAGCACGCCTATAAAGAGGAATAACAGCCAGAATCTTTTTATGGGAAAAAAGAGCGCATTCAACGAGCCTTTTAATAATAATTGCACAATAATAGTAATAACGATAGCTGACAGTATAAGAATAATCCAGTCTTTTACAAACACCAGGGCCATACAATAACAGAGAAACAGTAAGGAAATGATGACTGCCGGAACAGGTGTCTTCTTTGATGCATGGCTAAGCTCTTTTAATTTCACCTCACTTAATAATGTATTATCATTTACAGCGTATATAAACCACGGCACCAGTAATCCCACAATACTCCCGAATAATACGGATGCAAAAATCATTACAGGGGCCTGATAAAAAAGGCGAATGTTCCGCGCCATGAGAAGATATACTGCAAAAAGCTGTCCCGTATTGTGAAATAATGCGCCGACAACAGCAATACCGACAGTTCCCATTATTCTTTTTCTGCCAAGCAATTTCCAGCAAACAGCCATGGCTGTGCAGGCAAAAACAGCGCCGCTGAAACCGAGAGAGAAAGTTAAAAAAGAAAACCCGAAGTAAAAACTTACAATCCATACCCTCAGTAACGCATAAAGCAACGATTCAACATAGCCGTATCGTATTATCCAGATTATGGTAATAATATTGGCAAGGCCGGGCTTAAGCCATGGGAACAATGGGATACGCGGTATGAAGAATTCAAGCGCATTCAATGCAACAGCCAGAAGCAACAGGCTTGCTTTTATAACAATCTCCCTGTTCAGTTCTTCCTTATTGGGTAATTGCATCGATTTTTTGTTCCGTTTTTTTATGTGAGCGTATTTCAATCAAAACGTGATTCGGTGCGCATACCAATTGCTGGTAGGGTTTACTTATGGCACCTGACTTCACGCAAATCTGCTTCATGCAGGTTGACGAACTGACGGAGACACAACCGTCATGAATCCTGACTTTCATAGGCCCTTCATGGCCTTTTACCGAGATCTCCCTGTCTTCATTGAGCGGATACTCGGCATATACCGAATTATCCTTATAGATTGCAACGGTAGAGGGCTGATTCGCCCGGATAAGTGGAATAGAGCCGACGGCCCCGCTAATAACAAGGATTATCAGCAGTAAATCAAACCAGGTGAATGTCCTGAATTTTTCAGAAACATTTTGCTTCTTATTTAAATTATTGTTTTGGATTGACATATAATATCGATTGCTTCACCTTAAAATAATAATCAGCATTTAGCAACCTTAAAATATATTAGAGGATTATTAGAAACCTTCACCCATTTATGGGATAGGGGATAATATGGAAATAATAAACTCTTCTTCCAGTATGCTCTGTTTGTGGGATGGTGTATATAATATTCGCCATCCTTAGTACATGTGTTCATAAATATGCTGACGTTTTTTATCGTCCTCGTCCTCGAAATATCAATAACGATTCGAGGACGAGGACGAGGACGAGAAGGAGGACGATAATGCGTCATAGGGCTTTCGAATAAGACCACTTAGTGTTGCCACATGAAGGAAGGCACACATTGAGGGGGGTGGAAACTTCCCCCTCCAAAAAAATAAAGCTATTATATTTATATCAGTCGCAATACATCCCGCAAATCCACCGCTCGCAATCAGTTGCAGCCATGCACCCGCTTCCTGCGGCACTCACTGCCTGGCGATATTTCGGGTCTTGCACATCCCCTGCCGCAAATATGCCCTCTACAGATGTCATCATCGAGTTCGGCCTTGTAATAAGGTAACCGCTTTCATTAGTTTCAAGTTGACCTTTTAAGAAACCCGTGTTGGGAGCATGTCCGATTGCCTCAAAAGCCCCGGCAACAGGCAATTCGGATACTTCACCAGTTTTGGTATCCTTCAGTTTCAACCCGGTAAGGATTTGCTCACCGAGAAATTCAATAACGGTCTTATTCCAGAGAATTTCAATTTTTGGATGTTCCTCTGCCCGCTTACGCAGAATTTTACTTGCCCGTAATTCATCCCTACGGTGTATGATGTAAACTTTACCGGCGAAATTTGTCAGGTGCCCCGCCTCTTCAACAGCAGAATCACCGCCACCTATAATGGCAAGGTCTTTGTCTCTGAAGATCGGCAAAGCACCATCGCACACTGCACAGGCAGAAACCCCCTTGGTCCAGAATTTTTTCTCAGAGTCCAGGGGAAGCCGCCTGGCTGTTGCGCCGGTTGCGATAATTATTGACTGGGCTTCATACTCCTGCCCTATCATTGAAACAACGGTAAACGACTGTTTGTCCACTTTTATTTCCTGAACGTCTTCCATTATAAATCGTGTGCCAACGCGTTCTGCCTGCTGCCTGATCTTCTCCATGAGCTGCGGCCCTGGAATTCCTTCAGGGAAGCCCGGGAAATTTTCAACTATATTCGTAGTCATAAGCTGCCCACCAGGCATCCCTCCCGCTTGAAACCCCTCAAATAATAACGGTGAAAGATTAGCCCGGGAAGTGTAGATAGCAGCAGTAAGGCCTGCAGGCCCGGAACCGATAATAATTACTTTTTCCACAATAGTTACTCCTGGTTTATTTTGAAATATTGTGTCGTGTACACTATTCCATAGTAATAACTTCCGACTTAATAAAATAATTTTCGATACCTATTTACCATTTAATTTTCTTTAAACTATTAATAGCTGTAATTCTTATAACTCCTGTAAGAATTTATGTATATTCTTTTATAGAAAAATTGATAACCTTTAAATGGTAAAGGATAATAAAACAATGCCGAGAATTATTACCCGCTATCAAACGAAATCTTTATTAATAATCCTGCTTTTCACTTTAATAGTATCATTACTCTCATGCGCAAAAAAGCAGGATAAAGATACGGAAGAGAAAAATAAGGCGCCTGTCAAACAAACGGTAAAAGATACATTACCCAATCCTGTTATCACAATAACCAGCGAAGAGCAATTCAAAACGATCATTGACTCATCAGGCGAACAGCTTCTGGTGATTGACTTCTATGCTGACTGGTGTGTGCCTTGCAAAATGCTCTCCCCTAGAATCCTGGAAATTGCAAGAGAAAACAAGGATAAAGCTTCTTTCTATAAACTGGATGTTGACAAACACAGAAAAATCGCGGTTCAATACCGGGTGATGGGTATACCCTATATAGTATTTATCAAAAACAAAGAGGTTGTGCACACTATCACCGGGATTTCGTCCAAGGAACTCTATATAAAGGCAATTGTTAAATTCTCCCAGAGCAGCTAAATATGGAAG
>JAUXBV010000118.1 GCA_030619215.1 Fibrobacterota bacterium
AATTATGCAACCTTACATGGGATTGCTTCGCTTTGCTCGCAATGACATAAAAAAATCCTCTATATAAGATCGTCTTACAAGCTCTTACCGTATTCGATCAGCTTCTCCAAACATTTTTTCGCAGCACCGGAATCAATAGACTCTTCCGCCTTTGCTACTGCCTCTTTAAAATCCGAAGCAAGTCCTGATGCCAGTATTGCTGCTGCGGAGTTAATAACAACGACATCGCGACGCGGGCCTCTTTCTCCTGAAAGAATACTTTGTGTTATCTCTGCATTCTGAGTAGCATCTCCTCCTTTTAAATCTTCGATTTTACAATAAGTAAAACCGAACTCTTTGGGATCCAACTGCCACGTATTGATCTTCGCATCTTTAAGCTCAGTAACTTTTGTTGAGCCGGTCATGGAAATCTCATCCAGTCCGCCGTCTCCATGTACAACGAATGCGTGTTGCACCCCTAAATTCCCAAGCACTTCCGCAATCATCTCCGTAAGGTCAGCGGAGAAAACACCCATTATCTGATATTTAACTTTAGCAGGATTAAGCATGGGGCCCATCATGTTAAATACCGTGCGGAAGCCAAGCTCCCGGCGCGGCTCCATAATATTTTTGAAAGCGGGGTGAAACATGGGAGCAAAAAGAAAACATATACCCACTTCCTTAAGTGCACCGGCTGCCTGCTGTGAATCCATGTCTATTTTTACACCCAAACTCTCCAAAACATCGGCAGAGCCGGAATTCGAAGTTATTGAGCGGTTACCGTGTTTTGCGACCTTGACACCCGCGCCACAGGCAACAAAGGCAGATACGGTTGAAATATTGAAGGTGCCTGAGTTGTCTCCCCCGGTGCCGCAGGTATCGGTAAGTACCATTCCCTCAGGTACCGGAACCGGCCTTGCTTTTTCATATAATACCCGGGCAAAGCCGGTCAACTCCTGAACGGTTGCCCCTTTTATTGTCAGCGATGTAAGAAAAGCACCTATCTGCGCGGGAGTAATACTACCATCGGTTATCTGCTCCATTATATGCCCCGCCTCCTCCTCTGTGAGGCTTTCACCTGAAACGGACTTTTTCAGCAAGTCCTTTACAGGAGGGACTTCCTTGACGCCGCTTAGAAAGTTTGAGAGCATTTTCATACCCTCCTCCGTACCGATTGATTCCGGATGAAACTGCACTCCCTCGATTCTCATCGTCTTATGCCTTATTCCCATAACCTCCCCGTCTTTACTGGTTGCACTGATTTCAAAATCGTCCGGGAGGCTTTCCCTTTCTACTGCAAGTGAGTGATACCGCACCACACGCACGGGGTTTGACAATCCCGCAAAAATTGTTTTTCCGTCATGGGTGATCATATCACTCTTTCCATGCATGATGGATTTTGCCTGAATAACTTTCCCGCCAAAAATCTCTCCGATCGACTGATGGCCGAGGCATACACCGAGTATAGGTTTACGCCCGGCAAATCTCTTTATCATTTCAAACGAGCAACCTGAATCACCCGGCCTGCCGGGTCCCGGAGAGATTACTAAATAATCAAAGTCAAGCTTCTCCGCCTCTTTTAGCGTAAGCTCGTCATTGCGAAAAACTTTTACTTCCTGGCCTAACTGCATAAAATATTGTACAAGGTTATAGGTAAAAGAGTCATAATTATCAATCATAAGTACCATTACTTCCTACCTCCTGCCGACAATGCCGTTAAAAGTGCTTTTGCCTTATTTATCGTTTCATCGTACTCTTTTTCCGGAACTGAATCATATACAATTCCTGCACCTGCCTGTAAATATACCTTTTTATCCTTAACCACCATCGAACGAATGGTTATACACGAATCGAACGCACCGGTATAACTGAGATACCCCACCAGTCCGGCATACGGCCCTCTCTCCACAGGCTCCAGCTCCTCAATTATCTTCATTGCCCTGACCTTTGGAGCGCCGGATACCGTTCCCGCAGGGAAAGTCGCCTTGATTACATCAAAAACGTCCATATCGTCAGCCGGCTCAGCTACTACCTCAGAGACAATATGCATAACATGCGAATACATCTCAACCTCCATCATCCGGCTGACGGATACGGTTCCGGGTTTTGCAATTCTTCCGAGATCGTTTCGCGCAAGGTCAACCAGCATGAGGTGCTCTGCAAGCTCTTTCTCGTCAGACATGAGCTCTTTCTTATACGTGTTATCCTCCTGAGGTGTCTTTCCTCTCGGCCGCGTCCCGGCAATCGGTCTCAGTAAGGCCCTCCCGTTTTCAACTTTGACCATAACCTCAGGAGACGCTCCAAGTATGACAAAATCTCCCAGATTAAGATAAAACATGTACGGCGACGGGTTAATTGTCCTTAAGGCCCGGAAAATGAGGAAAGGGTCCTCATCATAGTCGACCACTATTCGCTGGGACAATACAACCTGAATCGCTTCACCCTGAGTAACCAGATCCTTTATTCGAGTTACCGCATCCATGAATTTCTCTTTTGAATAGCTGCTGCTCAATTCGCCAAGTGCCGGTAAATGGGAAATATTTGCACTGGTAGAAGCTGTCTGCTGTAATTTATTTACAATTTCATTTAATCCCTCTACTGCTTTATTGTAGTCATCTTCAAGGTTTTCACCTGTCCGGATATTACATACTATCTTTAAAGTGTGCGTCAGGTTATCAAATATGAGGTTATACCGGGTTAAGATAAAAACACACTCGGGTAATCCCAGAGTTGGTTTTGACTTTTGCTGAGGTATCTTTTCCCATTTACGGATATATTCATACCCGATATAACCGACCGCTCCTCCCGGAAAAGGCGAAAGATCACCCTCTCCAATGAACGGCCGTGCCTTAAGTATTTCTCCGAGCTGTCTGAGGGGATCTTTAAGCGTAAATGTCTCTTTATTGCCATTATCATATACAACACACTCCTCCCCCCGTATCTCAATCCTCACGACCGGGTCTACGCCAAGAAAAGAGTATCTCCCGATAACAACTCCTTTTTCCACCGATTCGAGCAGGTAGGAAGCCCCGGTTGCATAATAGGCATTAACGGGGGTAATGATATCGGAAGGCATCTCCTTTACAACCGCAACCACACGGTCTTTTTTCGCAACGGTTAAAAACTCCGAAAGCTCCGGCTTGATCACAAATCCTCCTTATGCATGCTATTGAGGTCAAAGGTCTCGACAATTATCACATTTGTTAATGTTTCTATGTATAGAAACGCTATAATTATAATAAAAGGGAATTGCAAAGTCAATTTTTAATCATAATTATACGGCCGCATCGTCAACAGGTAACTCCTTTAAACGATAAATAACAGAATATAATGTGGTTAGTATTATCAGAGTTTATATGAAAATAATTATAAACAATATTCCATTGAATGTTAATTGAATGTATAGTATTATTTTATTACAATTATCTCAATAATTAATTATAGTTTTATTTTTAAGGCAATAACCATTTGAGGACTAATTCATTGAGGAGCGGCTTCTATGGCATACACTCTTGAATCAGTTGCCAAAATGCTCGAAGAAAACATCCCCTCTCTCTCCCCAACAGCGTCTAAAGTAATCCAGCTCGCAAATAACATAAACACACCGCCGCCTGAATTGACAAAGGCAATCAAGCTCGATCCTGTCCTGTCGGCAAAAGTATTGAAACTGGTTAATTCATCCTATTTTGCTTTGAGCAACCAGATAGTATCTCTTGAAAAAGCGGTTATTCTGCTGGGTCTCAACACAATAAAGAACCTTGCCCTGAGTGCAGCGGTCCTCTCACAGACGGAAGCAAAAGAAAAGGTGGATAACTTCGACCAGGAGGGATTCTGGAAGCACTCCCTGGCAGTGGGAGTAGCCGCCAAACTGATAGCGCAGAAAAGGGGTATAGATAAAAAAGTTATTGAAGATTATTTTATTGCCGGGTTGCTCCATGACCTCGGCGTTCTGGCTGAATGCAAGATATTTCCGGAAGAGTTTCAACGAATCCTGCTCTCTATTGAGAGTATCAGCCTTCTCGATGCTGAAGAGGTTATCCTTGAGGGGCTGAGTCACTGCAGCATTGGTAAGGCCCTTGCAGAAAAGTGGAACCTTGCAGGTGACCTTCTCAACGTCTTACTGATGCACCACAAACCGTTTGAGCAAAATGAAGAGCCAACTGAATTAACTCTCTGTGTTTATCTCGCAAATATACTCTGCAAAAATAACGGGGTGGGACTGGTAATGGACCAGCCTCCGGTCGAGATCAACCCCGCAGTATATCAGAAGCTGGGCATCGATGCATCAATCGAAGGGGAAATTGTGGAAATTCTTGAAAATGAAATAGCAAAAGCAACGGAGTTTTTAAAAGTATGAAAATAAGATATTGGGGTGTTCGAGGTTCTATTGCAACACCGGGGAAAAGTACCGTTGAATATGGCGGAAACACTGCCTGCGTCTCGGCTGAAGTTGACGATACCATCCTCATTTTCGACGCGGGTACCGGTATAAGGGAATGCGGGAACTACCTGCTTACACTGGGAATAAGTATAAAGGGGGCAATTTTTATATCCCACACACACTGGGATCATATTCAGGGTTTCCCTTTTTTCGTTCCTGCCTATATTCCCGGTAATAAATTCACCATGTACGGTCCGCCCTCGGATATCCAGGACCAGAGCTTAAAGCAGATTATGGAATTTCAGACAAAATACGAGTATTTCCCAATCAGCCTTTCCCAGCTTGGCGCAGATATCGAGTATATCGATTGCAAAGAGGGCAAGATTGATGTGGACGGTTTGGAAATATATACCTGCAGAATCAACCATCCTGTCGCATCTCTGGCATACAAAGTTATACATAACGGGAAAACCTTCATCTATGGCGGCGACCATGAGCCCTACCGTAATATCTACCGCGACTCAAAAGAGGGTGAAGAGATGGATGAGGATTTTCTGAAAGAGCTGGATGAAAACGCTGAAGAGCAGAATAATAAGATAACAGAGTTTTGCAGGGATGCTGATCTGGTATCCTGGGACGGACAATACACCGAAAAGGAATACCAGGCAAAGAAAGGATGGGGCCACAGCTCTCAGCTCGCTGATATTGAACTGGCAGAGAAGGCATCAATCAAACATATAATACTTTCCCACCACGAACCTATGAACTCCGACGAAAAGCTCGCTCAATATGAAAAGGAATTAAAGAAAACTGCTTCTGAAAAAGGCTTCAAGCTGGATCTTGCCAAAGAAGGAATGGAGATAGAACTCTAAGGTTTTAATAAAAATGTAAATTGATTAAACTTGCTCGAGGAACTCTTCCAGGGACTTGCTGCAATAAAGAGCAATCTTCAGATTAATTATATCTTCTCTGTTTATCGGAGATTTACGTGAAGGCCTGCCATGAAACAGCTCTATGCTATCCTCATTCATGGCATTTTCAAGCATGATGTTTAATTCTTCCATTAAGTCTCTTTGTCTCATAATATCCTACAATACAAACGTCTCTTTTACTTTATTTCTAAATCATCTATGTAATTTCCAATCAAACAAAATAACATTCTTGAACCCAAAATCAAAATACTTTTTTCAAAAAAGTAAATTCTAATAAATTTCTTACATAAAGCATATTATACATTTATTCAGGTACACTTATTATAAAACCTTTGATCTCGTTACCTATTATCTTAAATATCAATCAGTTATACGAAAATAATATATAAAGTTAAGATATTACTATATCTTAAAAAGGGTGTTATGGCAAGAGATTTTTTTATACACCTTGTTCCGTGCGGCTAAAGGCTTTCAAATTATAAATTCTATCATAAGAAAGTAAGGAGAGGTCGTAATCAAACCTGAGTATTATGTAATAATATCTTCTTCCCTTTCCCTGAAATAAGGCCTCTCTGGAATAATTACCCACCCGACAAGATAGGTTATTATCAGTGGAAATACACCGGTCAATGCACAGGCAAAAATAAAGGCAAGCCGGACGATTGTCGCGTCAATATCAAGCATCTCACCAACTCCGGCACAGATTCCTGCAATCTTTTTATCCTTATCTACACGAAATAATTTTTTCATAAGTACCTCACAAAGATAGGTTTATTATTTAAATTAACTTTTTTAACATTGGACTGGATACAAAAATATTAAAAAATAAGGCAGTCCCTTTTTTCGAAACTGCCTTACTTTTTATATATTCAAAACCTGTTTATTAATTTTTACCCGCTTCTCCTTCCCCCCATAGCATAACCAAACACAAATGAAATCCGGGTGCCGCCATTGTTCATAGCTACAGCAAGATTCAAAGGAATACTGACGCCGCTGAAATCTATACTCTTCCCAATTGCCATGATTAAGGCAGTATTTACAGGATTGCCGGTTCCGTCGCCATCATTCTTTAACTCTTTAAAATTGAACAACACATTCGGGCCTAAGCCAAACTCAAAACCTTTTGGCATTCGAATACCGCAAACCAGGGAAACGCTCGGAATAACGGTTGCGTATTCCACACCGCCAAAGAACGGGACAAGCTGCGTAACAAACGACGGCCCACCACCCTCAGGGGTAACTATCCATTCAAAGTGCCAGCCAAACTGGCTTATAATTGATCCGATATCACTCTCTTTAAGCCCGTTTACAAGATCTCCGTTCCTTCTCAAATATTTCACATCAGGAACAAAGGTCAATCCTATTCTCGGGCCGTTGAGCTTACGTGTTTTAATATTCACGTAATCTTCATCATCATTGGACTGCGCAGCAACAGCGAAAGCCTGAGATACAACGAGTACCATAGCTGCAGTGATAAGTGATTTGGTTAATTTGTTAAACATACAAACCTCCTTGAAAAAGTTAAAGATTTAGATACTGTATTTGAGAAGTAAATGCTTTTTCATAGATAACCACGCGTGACAAGATAAACGAAATTGTAACAGCTTCCGGCTCAGCCGGTTTAGTTTATTAATTAGCTCCTGTTAACTGAAAAACAAGTACACTCACACCAACAACAGCAAGAACTACTATTGCACCGATTCCAATCTTTTTTCCTTTATTACCACCGTTATTGTTATCAGCATTATAACCGTCATTACCGGTAAAACCATCACTTGAGTTGGAGGCAACCTGTACGATTGAATCAGGCGGTAAACCTGCCTCTTTATTAAGCTCATATTCATACTGCATCTCCTCGAGCTCCAGGATCTTATCTTCCTGTTCCTTATGCAAATATTTAAGCATGGCTACGTTATTTTTTTCTTCCTCCCAGCTATTACGCAGCCCGGCTGTATTATTTTTAAGCTCTTCAAGTTCTCCTTGCAGCTTTTCAATACTCTCCTTATACGCTTTTTCCCGAAGCTCCCTCTCTTTCCGCACTTCTTTCTCATTCGCGTATTTCCGGTTCTCCCCAACGAGCCTCTTTAACGACGCCTCGATAATATCAAGCAGAGTGTCTATACTTCCAGTATGTTTTCTACTGACCGAAGACTCCAGCTTAGCCGTTTCCACGTCTATCATTTTCAACACAACGTTGTATGTGGAGCCGACCATGCTTATAGTGCCGGTAATAATCTTTTCTACCCCCAATATGTGGCCCGCTTTTATGAGACATTCCTCTTCTGAACACACTCCTGTCTGTTGAAACTTGCTCTCTTTTAAGATTAAATCGATGTTATTTCTTGACATGACATCATACTGTTCATACTTAATAAGATTGGATTCAAGATGCTCCTGCAGGGAAGCTGCCAGGCTCTGGGATATACCGATTGATTTCAGGCCGTAGACAGAAATGATAATCTTTTCTGTGAGCCCGGCGCCTGTGGTGTTATTAATACCGATTACAAACAGGTAAAAAAGCATTGCCAGGATCATCGGGCTATATTTGCTATTGGTCTGTTTCTGACAGTTCATTACTTTATCCTTTCTTTATTCCTTTTGCTATTCTCGGATTTGTTTTTTCCCTGCTGCTAAAAAAACGCAAAAGGTGTGCCAGGAAATTGCTCTTAGGCATAACTTTCTGAATTAGTTACAGTTACAAAATCGAATGAAAATTCAAGGCTTTTAGATAGGTATCACAATTGCAATCTTTACATTTGCAGGGTCGCATTTTTGCGACCTGTATATATGGTGGGATTTTTAAAGTAATAAACAGAAGTAAATTGACTTATCCCGGATACAGTGATATTATATATGATAGTTTTAATTCTTTGAAATTATTGATTGTTATTTTTTTATGGAATATAAATCCTTTCTAAAAGTAAACATCC
>JAUXBV010000185.1 GCA_030619215.1 Fibrobacterota bacterium
ATGTACCCAATGCACTACCCAGGTTTGCCAAAACAACGACCAGAAGTATTCTGCTTACCGGATTCATCCAGAATCCCTTTACTGATGAAATGGCATTAGGTAAATCTTCCATATCCTTTACCGTCGGTTTTTTTACCACAGCCTGAACCAATCCGGAAACCCATCCCGCTGCTATCATAGGATTGAGACTTGTAAGCGGCGCTGCAAAAAACGATGACAGTATGGTGAGCGGGTGAGCAAAGGCAACAGCAGCTCCCAACGCTGAAAGAATACCATTTACAAGAACCCATATATAAATTGAGCTGAGCGATTGCTGAACGCCGCCTTTAAAAAAACCAATAACAACAAGTGTTACGATAACTGCCGGTATTGACCATGCAAAAATTACCGGTGCAATCGATTTGGGCGGCACCTCCATAAGCGGCTCAAGCGGCTCTCTCTTATCAATATGCTCCACGATCCCGGGAACATGCCCCGCGCCGACAACGGCAACAACTGTTTTCCCCGGCGCATCCTTAATCTTTTGCGACAGGTATACGTCACGCTCATCGATAAGGCGGATTTTTACTCCAGGGAAAGCCTTTGCAAACATGTCCAGGATATTTTCAAGCTGATCCTTGTTTTTCAGGTCTTCCACCAGCTTTTCATCTATCTTTTCGGTTATCAGCAGGCTTGCCAGGAGTTGTGAAGCCATCTTAAGCTTGTTCCAGAAGTTGAGATATCCCCATACGCGCTTCAGTGTTATTTCAATATCGCGGTCGGCAAGTACAAGCTGTGCATTACGCTCTTTGGCCAGATTAACACCCTCTATCATTTCAGCGCCAGGCTTAACATCAAGCTGTTCGCCCAGTTTGCGGTAAAACGAGCTCATAATTAGCTGGGCCAATAAAAGCACTGCCTTCTTTTCCTTCACCACCTTAAAGATATCCATGTTTTTCCATATATCCCGCTTGATTAGAGACTTATACCGCGCCTCGCACAATTCCACACAGATAGAATCGGGATTTACCATCTCAACGGTTTTTTTGACGTCTTCCACACTTTGCTTTGATACGTGTGCTGTTCCCACAAGGAAAATGTTTCTTCCGTCTCCGGTTGTTATTTTACAAACACTCTCCGGTAGTTTTGAATCAGCATCAGTCATGTGTTATACCTTTATTCCAGCAGATCTGGATAAGAATCTTCACGAAAAAAGTATCTACTAAAAAACATAGGGAATTTTTTCTACCAATAAGTTGGCACTTTGTAAGATTCTTATCCGACATACTTAAATATCTATTTAATAAAAATCGTTTTATCCTTGCCTTTCAGAATTTTTCAATTGTACAATATTTAACGTCAGTTAAAATACAACTGCACACAAACTATTCAAAAGGACATATCTGTTTTTGGAAATATTAAAATAAGGGCGTAAAACTTTTTAAATGGAAAAATGCAAGAAAATAATAGCAGTATTTACAGGTGTTTTAATAATAGCTCCATTACTATATGGAAAGGGACTCCCGCCTTCAAACATCAAAATCGCTTACACGGAAACTACCCTTGATATAACATGGGACACAGTGCCTGGTGCAACAGGATATAATATCTATACCGGCCGTTTAGCGCATATTCCTAAAAAAGATAAAATAAAGGTAAATCAAAAGCTCATTACATCCGGTTCGCATTTCGCCTATATCTGGCACTTTGAAAACGGGGAAAAGGTACGGAAGATTAAGGGGCACAAGCACTATATATCGGTAACTTCTGTTTTTTTAATTACAGGGAAAAATCATGAAAGCGCTCTTTCGGAAGAGATAAACAACTGTTATTTTGACGGCTTTAAGCGTATAGATTCTCGAAAAGCAATTCTGAATATTTTACAAAAATCTCAAAGGACATCCTTCTTACCGATAAAAAAACTTAAGAATAGAAAAGATGATTTTATAAAATTCATGGAAGGGCCGGGAAAAAAGCTTAATGGTTTAATTGAGAAACATATTGATCCGAAAGAAACGGGCGGCTGCGAACCGGTCTCTACAATTTTAGTAAAAATCTTAAAAAATTCCGGATTGCATGCTTATAGAATTGAAGGGAATTTTATAAAAGAATTTCATACTTTCGTAATAATAAATATTAATAATGTTGAATACATTCTCGATTTTACTGCAAACCAGTTTATCCCTGATGTAACACCGGTAATGATACCCCGCGATTTCTGTCATCTCAATGAAAAAGGAAAATTATCAGAAACCGGCAATCCGGTATACTCTATTGCGAAAATTTATGACGCGGACCAAACGGAACTTACAAAAGATAAATCAGCGGATATCTACAGAAAAATTTACAATGAAGTAATAAATTATAATGAGTAATAATTTGCTGATAATTTTTTATGGACTTAGCGTAACTCTTTTAATTTCTATTTAATTTATGGGGGATGTGGTTGGGGGTGAGGGTATAATTCCAATTTACATAAAATCTTTAAGACTATCCTCTTCATACGCTTAATAACTATTTTTTAGAAATAAAATGTAAGTCTGTATTTACAAAATTTTTGTATCACCCATTTCAACGAAAGAGTGCAATATGAAGTCACCATTATCATTGTTTATTCTTTTTATCGGAATAATCTGCCTGTTTTCATGCTCTACAGAAAAGAAACCGCCTGAGTTGCTTACAAAAGACACATTGAAACAAAAACAGATTAAGTTGTTAAAGAAGAAGAATTTTTTAGAGGAAAATGAAAATATTATTTATGTCTACTCCCTGTCAACAATAAAAAACGAAGGAATCCTTTTAACCGACAAAAAATTGTTGGTTTACAACAAAGAATCTACCGACAAGGAATTGTTTGAAAATATTTTTGACATTTCAACCGCGCATTCACTTTCTGCCGAGGAAAACAGCGCTATTACAGTATACAGAAAAGATGATACTGAATTTAAAGCCGAATTTCTTGGTGGAACAGATGCAGACGGGAGATTTTTTATCAAGCTGAAAGAAATATGGAGAGACGCCATAGCCAAAAATCAGACTGAATAATTATAAAATATGAGAGTGAAAATAGGGAAATAAATAAGCATGAAATATTGCTGTTATTTACTTTGATATCTTCTTGTCAATCTTCTCCAGTTCTTTCAGGCGCTTTTTTGCAAAAATACAATCTTTTTCATTCACATTTTTATCGCATGAAGAATATTCACTGTAATAGTTCCACGCCTTAACAGCTTCCCTGAGCAAAACGGGTTCCTGGTCAACATAGATGTACTGCCTGTCAAGTGAATTTGCATAATAGTAATAGAGGTCTTTCTTAAAGTTTTCACCATGCTGTATTACCGAGCCTTTTTTCGAATTGATAGCGGCTTCCAGCCTGTCCCGCGCCTCGTTATATAATGCCTGCCGGAAATATATCTGGCCGAGGTATGCGTCTATTGTCGGGTCTGAGAATTCCATTCGAAGCGCTTCAAGTATTGCCCTGGCTTTTGTAAACTGGTTCAGGCGATCAAAACAGATCCATGCCCGCCGCATCTGTGCCTCAAGATATTCATTGGCGACACCGCCTTCATCCACTGATGGTACAAGCTCATAAATGCTCACCGCCTCATTCCACAGCCTCTTGCTTTCAACCTTTCTTGCTTTTTCAAGCAGAGAAATAGCCGGCTCTTTAATTGAAAGCACTCCATTCTGCACTACATGCGGTTTTCGCATATAACTGACTACTGAAAGGATAAGCGCAGCACATGATATAAGCAGTGAGAGTGTCGGAAAGAATTTTTTAAAAGAGAAGGGTATTCTCACCCGTTTTCCCGCTCCCCAGGCCGAATATGCCTGAAGGCAGATCTGAATTGTTTCATCGATCTCTTTTGCGCTATTTGGCCTGTTGTCAAGGCTTTTCTGCAATAATTTATCAATGAGCTCTTCCGTTAATGGCGAGATGGACGCTCTGACTTTCCGAACAGGCTTATATTTACATAACTTGATTTTTCCGATAAGCGATACCAGTTTCTCGGAAGCAAAGGGTTTGAGACCCGTAAACAGCTCATACAATGCAATGCCCAGAGAGAAGAAGTCGCTCCGCGCGTCAAGGCGCCTTCCGTCAAGCTGCTCAGGTGACATGTAGTGAAACGTTCCGACGATCATACCCTGCATGGTATTTGAGGTAATATTCATTGGTTTTGCAGCGCCGAAATCCATGAGCTTGACCGTCTTATCCGGGGCGATCATGATGTTCTCCGGCTTAATATCCCTGTGGAGAATACCGTTAATCATCTCGCCTGAGGGTGCTTTAATTTTTATATTATGGGCATAGTTAAGCGCCTTGGCCAGCTGAGAGGCTATTTTGAGAGTCTCTCTCTCGCTTATCTTTTTACTGTCGGAAATCAAATTGCGCAGCGTTTTTCCCTCTAAATATTCCATCTCAATAAAGAAATATCCGTCAATTTCACCGGTATTGTATACACGCAGAATGTTTGGTTGATCAAGGCGGGCGGTAAGCTGTGCCTCCTGAATAAATCGAATATAAAAATCTTCCTCGTCACTTAACGAAGGCTTGAGAATTTTAATGACCCGGAACAATTTAAAGGAAGTATTAAAGGCCTTATAAATATATGCCGTACCACCTTCATTAATCTTCTCCCGAATTTCACAATGTCCGAAAGTTTTACCAATAAACGGATCTTTGGACTGCATCTTCTGCATTGACGTCTCTGTTATGGGTTCGTTTTGTGCTATCTTCTTTTTTATGATTCTGTTTTTGGTTACCGGCAAAATAGCTATCCATCAATAAGGCTGTTTATCTCTTCTTTTACTGTGTCCATCTTTTTCTTTACATTAACCTTTGCATCGTCAAGTGGCACATCCGGGTTATCACAACATGATGCATAAAACTTTATCTTCGGCTCGGTTCCGGAAGGACGAACGGAAATAATACTATTGTCCCTCAAAATAAATTGTAGTACATTGGAAGAGGGTAGTTCAATAGTTTTTTTTCTCTGCCCGGATTGTAAATCAAGAACAGCGCCGTCTAAATAGTCTTTTATACTAACAATCTTCTTTCCAGCGAAGGTCTTTGGCGGGTCGGTTCGCAATTTTTCCATCAGCTCTTTCATTATCTGAATACCCGATTCCCCTTTTAGAACCCTTCCAATAAGAATCTCCTGAAAATAACCGTATTTTTCATAGATTTTATCCAGTTGATCAAGAAGAGTCAGTCCCCGGGTTTTATAATACAGCGCCATCTCAGCAGTCATAAGCGAAGCGGATATGGCATCCTTATCCCGAACTTCAGTTCCTATTAAATACCCGAAACTCTCTTCCCCGCCAAATACATACTGATAACCTTCATCTCCTGTTTCGAATTCCCCGATTTTCCCGGCAATATATTTAATACCTGTCAAGACATCAAAACACGCAACATTATACTGTTCTGCTATTTTACGTAATAATTCTGTAGTAACGATAGTTTTTATCAAAGCCGGTTTTTCCGGTAAAGCACCTTTTCCTTTCAGCCCTGAAAAGATATACTCTGCAAGAAGAGCTCCTAACTGATTGCCTGAAAGGAGCTCATAACCGTCCTTACCTGCTACAGCAACACCAAGCCTGTCAGAATCAGGATCTGTTGCAAGAACAATATCGGCTCTCATATCTTTTGCAACATTAAGAGCCATTTTCAAAGCTGACGGTTCTTCCGGGTTTGGCAATGTAACTGTGGGAAAATCACCATCCTGCACCATCTGTTCTTTTACACAAAACGGATTGATACCCATTTCGGATAGAACTCTGGGAATTATCTCCGCACCCGCTCCATGCAAAGGCGTGTAGATAACCCTGAGCTCTTTTCCTCTCTCTTCTATCAATTCAGGGCGTATAGATAAAGATTTCACCATGCTGATGTAAGGTTCATCAACCTCTTTATCTATCATTTTCAGCAGCCCTTTTTCAACAGCATCTTCCCTGCTTATCGTTTTAATCTCAGTAACATTTCCGGCTTCGGAAACAATGGCCAAATCGTGCGGAGGCAATACCTGGCACCCGTCGCTCCAGTATGCCTTATAGCCGTTATATTCAGGAGGATTGTGGCTTGAAGTAATATTAATCCCTGTAGTAGCGCCAAGATGTCTAATGGCAAAGGAGAGTTGCGGGGTTGATCTGATACCGGTAAAAAGAAATGTTTTAAAACCATTTCCACACAAAACCCTCGCAGCTTCCAGAGCAAACTGATCAGAGAAATTTCGATTGTCATAGGTAATTACTGCGGAATAATTCTTTGAGTCCACATTCTTTAGAATATAACTCGCAAGTCCCTGAGTAGCCCGTTGTACAATATAGGAATTCATACGGTTAAAACCGCCGCCAATTAACCCTCTCAGTCCCCCTGTGCCAAATTCAAGATCTTTATAGAATCGGTCATATAGCTCATTAGTATTATTTTCCTTGATGAGTACCTCAACCTGATTCCTGAAAAAATCATCTTCTTCCAATGCAATATATTTTTCTGCGCGTTCTATAATCTCAGTCTTCTCCACTCGTTACCTCAAAAATAAAATGTTTACAAATTATAAATTTCGACTATCCCCGCTAAAATAGTGTATCTTATATTATAGGTTAAGCCGAGAAAAAGTTACAGTAAAATAATTAATCTATTCCTAACCCAGATAAACTGTTTTAATCCCATTTATGGGGGATAAGTACCTTAACGAAATAATTCCCAGCCAACAAGTGGTACAAGGTGCCAACTTGTTGGTAGAAAATTATTTCTAAGGTACTAAAAAACGATACCATTTTATTAGGAGGAGTATTATGCCTATTGACGGTGTTGCCCAATCCGAAGAAGCCCGCCAGGCAGAACAAACACTCAAATTAGATCAATCCTCAGAATGGAGTCCTGATGTCACGGATACAATGAAAATCCGTCATA
>JAUXBV010000311.1 GCA_030619215.1 Fibrobacterota bacterium
CCATGATTCCCAATGGGACGCCGATAAGAATAAATATGATACAGGCGAAGGAAACAGAAAACTTTTTATGTACTTCCACCAGATACTTGCTGATTTTCCGATCCTGCATCCTTGTTTGATGCAGGGTACGGTTAACAAGCTGCTGGTGCCTGTTAAGTTTTCTTGTCGCAGTCGGCTGGTTCTTTTTTAACGTTTCCTGCCATTGTTTAAATGTTTTTATACTGTCAATTTCCAGCTCTGAAATGACATTGGTATTATTTGACATTGAATCGAATGTGAACGCGGCTGCCGCTAATGTTTCAAGTTCATTCTTGTATGTTTGTAAAGCATTGTTTTTTCTTTCCTTAAAGGTTTTAATGTTTTTTAGCAGCACCTGGACACTTTTTTCACGATCGCCGCGGTAGCTCCTTTCCGTTCTCTGAAGCCTGCTGTCAACATTGGGAATAAAAAGCATGTGCTTTTTAAATTTTACGACATAATACTCTTTCGGATTTTCTTTGCTCGTGTTATGTGTTTCGCCGTTGTAAAGTGTCAGCTGCAGGTATTTTTCATCTGTAGTAAGCTGGATCGTTCCGCTGTCGGCAATCGTGGTAGAAGGTTCCTCTCCCGGGATATCCGAAAATATTTTAACACCCAGTATCTCGCCGGTGCTCGTTTTGACCTCATTAACGATCATTGAATAATTTGCAAAGTCCTTGATAAGTATGTTCGGCTCAATAAGGGCGGCCGGCTTTTTACGGGAGATATCGGACATAAGGCTGGCGGAGCGATGGTTGGCGTCCGGCAGAATGAGGTTATGGAAAAAAATGAGGGATATCGTAAGCACTAACGAAGCTGCAAATACCGGGGTCATGAGATAAAAAAGATTTTGTCCCGATGCTTTGATAGCGAGTATTTCACTGTCAGCCGACATTCTGCCGAAGCTCATGAGCGTTGTTACAAGCACGGCCATAGGAACTGCCAGAACAACCATCCATGCAGTGTTAATAAGGAAGAGTTCGATAATAGTACCGATACCCAAACCTTTGTAGAGGATTTTTTGAAGGAGCTGCACCGCAAGCTGCATCATGAAGATAAAGATGATAATAGCCAGAGTATATAAAAACGGCAGAATAAGTTCCCGTATTATATATCTATATAATATCATATAAGTACAAAACCTCCTCTATGGAGAAATATAACACCTTTTATTAAAAGCTTCAAGATATATACTGTAACTGACGATATAATAACTGACTATGTTGACCGGCAGAAACTTTCAATATATAATTAACCTGTAGAGTGTTCTGTAAATTAACAAGGACGAAAATCATGAATTTGAAAGTTTTTATTATTAAATTACTTGTTGTAATAATTGCAGGATTAATTGTTGGCTGCGGTCCCTCACTCAGGAAGCTGGAAGGTGAAACACTGCTTCCCGAGATAGATGTCGTACAGGTAAAGGAATACTCGGAAGAAGCCTTGAAGCTTGCTCAGGAAGCAAAGATAGATGTACAGATGATTAATACAAAAATCTCTGATATTGACAACAAGCTTATGGTCCTGACCGAGGAAGTTTCGAGTGTGTCTTTGGCAAAGATAGAGGAGCTGGAGAACCGCCTTTCATTGCTTATTGAAGCTTTTAAAGACCTTCATGAGCAGATGGCATCTATTGAAGTGCTTCCTCAGATTCGAGTCGGGAAGAGGAAGTCGGCAACCTTTTCACCATCTGGTGCTGCAACACTGGTAACCTCCTCAGAGTATGATCATTATCAGAATGCGTTGCGTACCTTTGATAAACGTGTCTATGGCAAAGCTAAAGATATGTTTGCCGACCTGTTAAAGAAATACCCGAAAGGTGAATATCGTGATAAAGCACAATACTGGATCGGTGAATGTTTTTATGCAAAAGGTGATTATGCAAATGCTATTGCAGCATTCAACAAGCTTTTAAAATATAAGAAGACCTCAAAGGCAGATGACGCGCAGCTTAAGCTGGGGCTTTCCTATTTGAGAATGGGAAAGAGTGATATGGCTGCCGATGAGTTTAAAAGGTTGATAAACCGATACCCCGGCAGCGAATATGTGCCCCGCGCTGAGAAATATCTCGCAGACATCAAAATGTAATCTTCTCCTTGCTTTTTTATCCTCAATAAATGAGTTTTACTGTGCGTAGTTACACTATCAGGCACCATACTGCTAATTTGCAAATATTTTGCAAGTAGCTATAATCTTGTTACTGTTAAACAATTTAACTCCTGCATACAGTATATTATAATGCTCATTTTATAAAATTTTAAGTTTTTAACCATTATGTCTATGAAAAAAGTTGCGTTTTTGTTACTGATCCTGTTTTTTTCAGGGGCAGATAAAGCCCTGGCAAAGAGAGCGAAACGTTATGACTGCTCCGGAAAGATTGCCCGTGCTGTGGACCGCTTCCATAAAAAGCGATACAATGATGTGAAAACAATCCTTGATCAGTTGAAGATACATTGCAGTGGACACTCATCAATGGATACAGCATTATACTATCTGGGAAAAGCTGACCTGAAGACAAAACATCCAATTCAGGCAAGCCTGGAGTTTGAGGTGTTGCTTCAGGATTTTCCCAATTCACCTTTTAGGGAAGAGGCCCATTATCTCCTGGGCTTATGCAGTTACGAGGAAGCGCTTTCTTTTGAGCGGGACCAGAGTAAAACAAGAGACGCTATCAGGGATTTTGCGGATTTTATTGACCTCTACCCGCAGAGTTCTTTTACCGACAGCGCAAAGCATTACCTGAGTGTATGCCGGGAGAGACTTGTAAAAAAAGAGATTATGAACGCCCGTTTTTATGAGAAAATTGATCAGCATGAGGCTGCGATTGTTTATTACAGGATTATTATGGATGAATTCCCGCAGTCATCATACATTCCGGAAAGTAAATTGTCACTTGCCCGTAACCTTATGAAAGTCAGCCGTCCGAAAGAGGCTGCTGGTGTTTTGGATGAATTACTTTCATCAGACGTCGATGGTGAAATGAAAAAGAAAGCCGAACTTCTTCTTGGTAAAATTGAAAGGTCGGAAGGGATAAAACCGCAAAAGACGGAACCTGACAGCACGTCAAAAGATGAATCTTCATTGTAATAGTGAGTTAAGCGGCAGGGCATATTTAATATGACCTGTCCGCTTCTACTCAATATTATCCTATACTTAGGATAATATATACAATTAATCGGAAGTAAACCCGTGGCACCCGTTTCACAGTCGCCTATAGGAATTTTAGGCGGGAGTTTTGATCCCGTTCATTGCGCCCATTGTGCAATTGCCCAATTAGCCCTGGAGCATTTCGCACTTGAAAAGATCTACTTCATTCCCGCCTATATCCCTCCTCATAAGAGAGTGAGTGTGGCAGTATCCGCCCGTCACAGGCTGGCAATGCTGCGGAGGGCCGTAAGGGGAAACAGGGCGTTTTGTATATGGGACGGGGAGCTGAAACGAAAAGGAGTTTCGTTTACTGTTGATACTTTGCATGAATTGAAGAAGCTGCATCCTGATTCTCAATTCTATTTTATCATCGGATCCGATAATATTCCTGAAATGTTAACATGGAAGAAATATAAAACGATAATAAAAATGACCACCTTATGCGTTACCCACCGGCCCGGCCATTCCATGCGCATCCCTCCGGAACTGTCAAGAGCAAAAATAGCCACATTTCCCTCTCCGGAATGGAGAATCAGCTCTTCGATAATCAGGTCATATTTAGCGGGAAATGTTTCCTGCAGGTATATGCTGCCCGATGCTGTTGTGGAATATATTCAGAAGAATAAGTTATACAAGTAGATGTAATTGCAAAGGTATAGATTGCTGGATTCCCATCTTCATGGGAATGACAATTTAGCCATATTTAGTCATTCACACCTTTGGCGCACTATAGCCCGCGAAGGCGGGAATCCATTTTGGTGACTTTTGAAATTACCTCAAGTAGGTTGTTACTTTTTTATTGTGTCAGTTTCCGAAGACAGTGTCAGAGTATCGTTTCTGAAAATCAGCTTCTTTCCCCTGTAAACATAGGTGGTTATTTCCTTGCCGTCGCTGTCTAATCCGGTCTGTTTGCTGATTGGTTTTCCCCATGAAAAGAGAACCTGCTCGGTTGTCATTTGGGTACAGATGTTGTGCTTGTCAATGGTCTCCCATATACGATCTTCCCATTTGAAAATCTCTTTGGGATTCTGCCCGAAAATATCGCTCTCCCAGGGAAGGACAGCGGTTTCTTCGGTTTGCAGAACATTTGTCCAGCTGTAGTTAATCGGGATAAACCCTCTAAAGCCGTTTTGCCGCTCAACGATGAGCCAGAGGGATTTTGGCGGCAGCGGTGTAATTCCCCATCTTATAGAAATAACTTTCAGCGGTTCGGTGATTGATATCTTTACCCCTTTATAGCGTGAAAGGGTTGAATCATAGGTGTCGATACTTCGGCGCCTGGAAAATACCGTTTTACCCTTCCAGCGCTTTTCCGCAGCATCAAAATCACTGTAAAGGGCAAGACCCTCGATAATACCCTTTCGTGTTCTTCCATATACGGTCAATTGAAGCGTGTCAGTTTTGAAGGCAACCCGATATCCGCCGCCATCCATTTTTTCGACTGCGGTTGCCGTTATATTGGTTGCATTAAACGGCTCATATTTTAGGCGGTGGTTCTCATGCGCAATAGTGGAGTCAGCAGGGATGGTATCTTCAGAAAACAGGGGAGAGGTGTACAACTCATAGCCAAAATTCTGAAACATTTTCGTCTTTTCGAGCAGTCTGAATTTTTTCCCCTTCCATTCAGGTATGGGAAGAGCTACTGGAATGGTATCTTTCTTTTCTTCTGTATCAGTCTCTGTTGTATCAATTTCAGCAGGTTTTTTGTCTGCTTTGACAATTGGCTCTTTGGTGTGTTTTCTTCTTCGGTTTCGTTCTTTCACAAATCCAACTTCAAGGCAATGTAAGAATAAAAATATCATTGCTAATAAGGCAATTTTAAGTGGCAAATACTTCATTTCCGGTCTTTTTCTTTGCTGAAAAAAGGAAATTGTTTACAAAATCTGATATGGAAAATATACAAGATTGGTTGAATAAAAAAGGTAAAAATTATACGATTAGCTATGTGTTTAATACGTTTAAGACAAGCTCTTCCGGGAATAATAAAAATAAAAACC